>JBGSKP010000257.1:0-16510 GCA_041741175.1 Thiocapsa sp.
CGCCGACCCCCATCACGCAACTTGATCGTGCCACCATCAAATTCGCTGACCGCACTCACCACGCCAGGTCCTGAGCGCCCGAGCGATCGGCCGCGTTCAGATCGTTGAAGCGTCCGGTCGGCCGATCTCTTTATCAGCGGAGGGTTCTCGGCACCCTGCTCAAACCATCGCCTTCCTTCAACTTCGGGGCCGGGGCTCGGTTCAGCAGGGCGATCACACGGCCACGCTGGCGGCGGGCGATCTCTGCCTGATGCGCGCCTCGCGGCCATTGCGGTTTCAGCAGGACGAGCCATTCGAGGCGATCCTGGTCAACGTGCCTGAGGCAGAGGTCGCTAGTCGTTTTCCTCTCTGGAGGGCTGCACTGATCAGGGTAATCGACGGCAGCAGCGGCGTGCCCGCGGTGTTCCGTGACGCCGTCGCATCCCTCAAGCTCTGGGGAGGCACGCTTGGGAACAGCGGCAACGACGGACTGGCCGATTCCGTCATGGACTTGATGGGCGCAGTGATCTGTTGCGCTGTTCCGGTCAATTCGGACTGTATCCGGAGGTCCCTTCATCATCAAGACCGGATCAAGACATTTGCCAGACTCAATCTAAGCAACCCCGAGCTCAGCGTTGAGTTGATTGCCGATGCCGTTGGTTTGTCTTCGCGGCAGATTCATCGCCTATTCGCTAACGAGGAGATGTCCTTGATGCGTTGGGTCTGGGTTCAGCGACTTGAGAAGTGTTATCGCGACCTCATGCAGCGCGAATCCGATCGACGCACGATCAGTGAGATCGCTTACGCCTGGGGCTTCAATGATCAGGCCCATTTCAGCAGAACCTTCCGAAAGCATTTCGGTGTGTCACCCCGCAGTCTGAGACGTCGAGGGGATCAGACTTCGGCATCCTTGTCCTAGAGCGACTTGCGTCTGCAAGGCGTCGCTCGTCTATTTCAATAGCCCATCTCTTCAGCACTTGCTTCCTCGACATCCGTGTCGAGCGATCTCATTTGCCTTTCCGTTTGTCTATAAGCCTTCCCTAAATGACAGTTTCAGTCATAAATCCCGTCATCCAGCGACAATACATCGATCGCTTCGCTTGCTAGATTGGCATCAGGAAAAATCATCTGACTCGAATCGAGACCGAGGGATCCCGAACGTAATCGTATTGCCTTTGTGAGGCGATTCGAGTCATCCAAGACGAGAACCATCGGGGTGGAGGGACGGCAGGTTTGGCGACGGCGCGAGCTGTCTGTGGATGCGCCGGAAGCTCCTTGGCTCCATGCTCTATGGATGCAGCCCGCGTTAACGAAGATGCCTGGTCTTGCCCTTCAGCAAGACTCGAGACAGAGCCCAAGGAGCGCCATGAGCACCTATTCCAGAGTTTTACCAAGAGACGTCCGTCTCATTGCCTTGGCGCTGTGCGCATTGGCCCTTTCGGCATTGGTCGGGTGTCTCCCAACTGGGCCGCAGCGGTCTATTGGCATCGAGGATCAGGGGGCTGAAAGCAAGAGCCTTGCGGACAACGTGGCGCCCGTCGATGCGGTCTATGTGGGCGAGAAGGTGTGTCTGGAGTGTCATGAGCATGTCGATACGCAATACAGCCATACGCTGCATGCCAAAACCTTTCGCGACAACCCGCGCGACAGTCAGCAGGCGCAGGTCTGTGAGGCCTGTCATGGTCCGGGCTCAAAACATGCCGAGGAGACTTGGGACAAGCGTCTGATCATCGGTTTCACGCGGAACTGGGAAACGCCGGTCGCGATTCAAAATGCCCAATGTCTCTCCTGCCATCAAGGTGGGCAGAGACTGCATTGGGTCGGCTCGACACATGACAAGAACAAGGTAGCATGCAGCGATTGCCACAATCCCATGGTCAAGAATTCGATCGACGGAGCGCTTAGAAAGGAGACGATCTCCGAGACCTGCTATAGCTGTCATCCGAAGCAGCGTGCAGACTTCTTAAAGCGCTCCCACATGCCCCTGTCCGAGGGCAAGATGACCTGTGCCGATTGCCATAACCCGCATGGCTCGCGCACCCGTCCGATGCTGAATAAAGACAGCCTCAATGAGGTTTGTTACACCTGCCACGCCGAGAAGCGCGGTCCATTCCTATGGGAGCACGCGCCCGTCCGAGAGAACTGCGCCAACTGTCACCTCCCGCATGGATCCAACCACGACAAGCTCCTTGTCACAGCGCGCCCTTGGCTGTGCCAGCAGTGCCATAGCGCTTCGGTAGGCCACCCCGGCACCTTCTACAACGCAAGCCAGACTGCCGAGAGTGCCCTACAGCCCGGCGGCGGGGCAAGTCAACGCATCATCGGACGGGCGTGCCAGAACTGCCATACGCAGATCCACGGCAGCAATCATCCGTCCGGAGCCCGCTGGCAACGCTGATCGCAGTGCTGATGTCGTCAAACGGCCTTGACGTCGCAGCGGACCGATCCGCCGACGGAATCCAATCGAGCAGATACCGTACCCGAGGTGCGCCGAAATGATTGAACCTTTTCGACTCAAGACCATGGCGTGCTGCGTCGGAGCGGCGCTTGGGAGCTTTACGGCGGCAAGGCACGCACGCCGATTCGGCAACGCCCAGAGGGACGCCGACGGTGCTCGGAAACGCCCTCAATCCGGGCTTCTTGAATACGGTTCCGGCGCGCGATCCGGAGGGGCTCGATGCACAGGCTTATCCGCGCTCGCCGACCGGTTTCCTGTATGGCTGGCCGAAGCTGCCGCCGGAGACCAAGGAAACTGAATCCGGTTGGCTCTATTCGGGTCAAGCGGAGCTTGGCGGGCTCGGTGTCTTCGGAGACTCCGACAATGCCTGGTTCCAGCAATATAAGGATCTTGAATCCGGTCCATATCTCAATAACTTCAGTTTCCAGGCCAGCCAGCCGGGTACGGCGCTTTTCTTCGAGACTTACGGGGGCGGTATCGGCTATCGCGACCAGTTCATCGGTGCCGAGGCCGGTCGCTTCAACGACTGGAAACTCGATCTCTTCTACACCGAGATACCCCATGAGTTTACGAGCAACTACCGTATCCTCTGGAGCGGCGAGGGTAGCGATGATCTGAACCTTGGTGGACTGACGCCGGGCGGCACCGTGAACGCCGCAACGACACAGTCGAACATCCGGGACACTCTCGAGCAGATCGAGGAATCCGACCTCGGCCTGGTGCGTAAACAAGGCGGATTCAATGTCGAGAAATATCTCACGAACGAGTGGCGCGTCTTCGGCGGTTACAACCTCGAGAAACGCGAAGGCGACCGACCATTCGGTGCGGTCTTCGGCGGGGGAGGCGGCGGCGGTAACGTCGAGATTCCGGAGTCCATCGACTACGAGACGCAGAACTTTCTCGCCGGGCTAAGATTCGACGACGGACTCAATAATCTCAACCTCCAAGCCGAGGCGTCTCTGTTCCGCAACCGTACCGGAACCATGACGTTCGAGAACCCGTTGTTTATCAACACAAACACCATCACCGGCGTCTCCCCGAACACTTTCACCAGCGGGCGCTACGATCTCTATCCCGACAACGACTATTACAACATCCTGGGCGAATATGGACGCAACTTTCCGGAATTTTACAAGGCTAGGCTGACCGCTGTCGCCTCTTTGGCCTGGATGAAGCAGGATGATGATCTCATTGCGCCGACCGCCTTTTCATTAGCCGGCGGCAGCATCAACGGGGTCAGCACAGAGAACGTTTGGAATACCACGTGGGCCAACTCCAAGCAGTCTGCCGATGCACAGATCAATACTCAGCTCTTCAGCTTGGGTCTGGTGATGAGCCCGACGGACAAGCTCGATGTCGAGGGCAAGATCCGCTACTACGAGACCGAGAACAAGACGGAGTTCTTCGCCTGTAATCCCCTGACCGGTCAATGGGGTCGCCTTCTCAACGACGGGAGCGGCGGGAACTTTGTCGTGCCGAATGCCACCGCGGGCAACAATCCGACCGGTACCCTCAACACAGCCTACAATCAGGCCGGATGCAATCTCGCGGCTGTGCAGGCGCTCGGTCTCGTCCCGAGCTCGGGGAACGTCAAGATCCGCAATACGCCCTATGACTATAAGCAAACGAACTATGTACTGTCGGGCGACTATGACCTCGGCAGGGCGTCCAGTCTAAACCTGTCGCTGGAGCGCGAGGAATTCGACCGCTCCTATCGCGAGCGCGACAAGACGTGGGAAAACAGCCTGGAGCTCGGTTACACTAATCGTGGGTTTAACTTCGGCACCATCCGCGTTTCGGCAGAGTACGCGGAGCGTCGCGGAGACAGCTACAACGTCGAGGCGGATCCGAGCGCCAGCAGTGCGATCTTCGGACCCGCGCCCGTTGCCAACGGCACCAATGTCGCGAGCTGGATCCACGCACCGTCAGGGTTGCGAAAATTCGACCTTGCCGATCGCGATCAAACGACCTTGAACGGTCGCTTGAACGTGATTGCTACCGAGGCGATGGATGTCGGTCTCGTGCTCCAATATCAGAACAACGATTATCCGGCCTCGGATATCGGTCGTACCGATCGATACCGGATCGGCTCCGCGAGTCTCGATGTCAACTACCAACCCAGTGCCGTGCTCGGGCTGTATGGCTTCTATTCCTATCAACAAGGGCATATGGAGCAGACCGGGATCCAGCAGCTCGGGTGCGTCGTCGGAAACTACTATTACTTTTTTTCCGATGGATCGATTGCAACCAACACGACCGGTGTCGCGCCGGCCCCGGTCAACAGCGGAGCGAGCTTACGTAATCAGACGCGCGTGAGCGGGACGAACTGGCACAGCCTCTGCGGAGAGGCTTCGCCGACCAGTCCGCTCTACAACACCGCTCGTGCCTGGAACACGGAGAGCGACGACTACAACCATACCTTCGGGGTCGGCGGGCGTTACGACTTCGGTTGGGCCAGGGTCGAGCTCGACTATACCTATACGACCGGCGTGACCGAGATCGGATACGACTACAATCCGAATGCGCTCGGCATCACCGATCCGGACACCTTGGCACTCATCGGCTCGGGCATGCCGGATCTGAATACCACACAGCAGTTTGCGGATCTGAACCTCATTGTACCCATTAATAAGTCCGTCGCCGTAAGGGCGCTGTACCGCTACGAGACAGGCTCGATCGACGATTGGCATTACGACGGCGTCTCCGCGAATCCGATGCCGACTGCGAATACCCTCTATCTGGACTCGGGTCCGCAAGACTACAGCGCTAGCGTCGTGGGTCTGTTTGTACAGGTTACGTTCTGAACGCGCTCGACGCGCGAACAGGATGGATGCATGCGAACCGAAAGCAATCGAGATACCGGGGGATCAAGTGTTGAGAGCGTATTTCGACAACAATAGACGGCTGACTTCGATTCGGAACAAGCCAATGAGACGGGTGAGGATGACGACTATGTTGAGCCTGATTCCGTTGATTGCGGGACCCATTGCGCAGGTCGAGGCGAAGAACGCCCGAGACATCGTCGCGGCCGAATGCGTGGCCTGTCACGGCATGGACGGCAATGGACCTGTACCGACCTTCCCGAAACTCGCAGGTATTCAGCAGGAGTATCTTGCCAAGCAGCTCGTCGAGCTCGCCAACGGGACACGCCAGAGCGAGGTGATGAAGCCGATTGCGGAGAAGTACTCGCAGGCGGAGCTATACGCCCTTGCAACCTATTTCAGCGGACAGCTGCGCAAGCCCGGTGTCGTGACGAATTCGGCGCTGGTTGAAGCAGGCCGGGGTCTGTATCACCAGGGCAATAAGGAGTCGGGTGTGCCCGCCTGCGCCGGCTGTCATAAACCGGACGGCACGGGTACGCCGCGCTCCCCGATGCTCGCAGGGCAGGATCCGGCTTATACCTTGCAGCAATTGCGAAACTTCGACCACGACGTCCGAACCAACGATCGCGGTCGGCTGATGCGCACGGTCGCGGGGCGGATGAACGAGGAAGAGATGCGCGCCGTGTCCGAGTATATCGCGGGCATGGCCGTGACACCGGCGCAGCCATGAGCGGGGAGAGCAACATGTCCAAGATCATTGCAGTGATCGGCTTCATGGTTGTCTGCTCGGCGCAGGCGGGCGACGAGCCGAAGCAGCCCGTCGCGCCGGGCTTCGAGTCGCCCGGCTACGTCTGGAACGAGATGCGTGGTGAAAAACTCCTTGCGCTCCAGGCCAAGGGTGATCCTCTACGTGGCGAGATCGCCTTCGAGGTCTGTCAGGGGTGTCACGGTATGGAGGCCCTCGGGGAGATCGACGGGACCTACCCGCGTCTAGCCGGACAACATGCCTCAGTCTTGATCAAACAATTGGCCGATGTGCGTGCGGGTATCCGAGACAACCCCAAGATGTATCCCTTCGCTGAAGAGCACGTCGTCACGACGCAGGAGCTTGCGGACATTGCTTCGTATTTGAACGCATTACCCGTTCCCGAGGAGCACGGGATCGGCCCAGGGACTGACCTGAAGCGCGGCCGATCGCTCTACGAGCGCGACTGTGTCGAGTGTCACGGTCCGGCAGGTGAAGGGGATGCGACCAATTTCTATCCGCGCGTCGCCGGACAACATTACCTCTATCTCTTACGCCAGATGCGCGACATCCGCGGCGGCAAACGCCGCAATGCCAATCCGGAGATGTGGGAGGTGAGCAAGGGCTATCAGGACGAGGACATCCAGGTCGTAATCGATTACATGTCCCGATTGCCGTCGGACGAGTAGGAGATCTCGCGTTTGCCGTATTTATCGGATCGTGTCTTACCCATCACGGCTCAGGGATCGCGACGATACAGGGTGACCAGGCGCGCGATCAAAATAGCCGGGTAGAGTTGTCCGATCAGAGCCTCCATTGCGACGAGCGATCGCGCGACGGGATGCAGCGGTGTGATATCGCCATAGCCGACCGTCGTCAGCGTCACGAAGCTGAAATAGACCAACTCGGGAAGTGGTGGGTTGTTGAGCTGAACGCCGGGGGCAAACCGAAAGGCATCAGGCGCTAGAAGCGAGAGGAAGAGGTAGGCATTCGCGAAGATCATCCCGATGATCAAATATCCCGCGATGGCGCCGAGGATCCGGTAACTGTTGATGGGACCTGCTCGGAAGACGCGCTGAACGGTGAAATAAGCCTGGGTGATAAAAAAGAGGATCGCACCCGCGGTATCGATCAGATGGATCGTGAGCCCACCCAAAACGAAATGCGCCCAATGCGAGGCGAAGGCCATCAACGCGATGATCGCGATGCCGAATCGGGTGGCGTGATATCGGGCGGTGGCGAAGACACCCGTCAGCAGGATCAACGAGAAGGTGACGCTGATCAGTCCTCCTTCGGCAAGCGGCGAGCCGTACATCGGCGTAAAGACAAGGATGTAGAGCAGGAGCAGCAGGAGGAGTGCGGCGAGGCTGTGATCCGGATCGCTCCAGAACCGCCATCGTGTCGACGAGGTGAGGTGCTGCACGGTCATGAGTCGCCGTCCGGTGCGGGGCAGGGAGGTTTCCTCATGATTGGCGTGGTTCAATCGGGTGGGTCACGGCTGCGAATCCTGACGAGCCGTTTGGGGTGCGGTTAAAGCACGCGCCCCTTAGTGCTGCGGGGCGCGCTTGATCGGGCTTTTCGTCGGCGAGCCGAAGGGTAAAGCCCGCTACCTGCTTAGTAGTCCATATCGTCCATGCCGCCGCCCGGTGCAACGGCGCCTTTATCCTTCTTAGGCTCATCGGCCACCATGGCTTCGGTGGTGATCATCAGGCCGGCGATGGATGCGGCGTTTTGAAGCGCCGTACGGGTCACCTTGGTCGGGTCGATGATGCCCATGTCCATCATGTCGCCATACTCGCCGGTGGCGGCGTTGTAGCCGAAGCTGGCGGTGCCTTCTGCCACCTTGCTCATGACGACCGATGCCTCGTCGCCCGCGTTGGTGACGATCTGACGCAACGGCTCTTCCAGGGCTCGGCGCGCGATGGCGATGCCGAGATCCTGGTCGCTATTGGCGCCCTTCAGACCGACGACCGCGCCGATGGCACGGATCAGGGCCACGCCACCACCGGGGACGATGCCTTCCTCGACCGCCGCACGGGTGGCGTGCAGGGCGTCTTCGACCCGCGCCTTCTTCTCCTTCATCTCCATCTCGGTGGCGGCGCCGACCTTCACGACAGCGACACCGCCGGCCAGCTTGGCCAGACGCTCCTGGAGCTTCTCGCGGTCGTAATCGGAGGTGGTGTCCTCGACCTGGCTGCGGATCTGATCGCAACGGCCCTTGATCTCGTCATGGGAGCCGGCGCCGTCGATGACGACGGTGTCTTCCTTGCCGATTTGGACGGTCTTGGCCGAGCCCAGGTCATTTAGGGTCGCCTTCTCCAGCGTCAGACCGACCTCTTCGGTGATCTCGGTGCCGCCGGTGAGATTAGCGAGATCCTGCAGCATCGCCTTGCGACGATCACCGAAGCCAGGCGCCTTGACCGCGCAGACCTTGAGGATGCCGCGCAGATTGTTCACGACCAGGGTCGCCAGCGCCTCGCCCTCGACGTCCTCGGCAACGATCAGCAGCGGCTTGCCGGCCTTGGCGACGGCCTCCAGTACGGGGAGCAGGTCACGGATGTTGGAGATCTTCTTGTCGTAGAGCAGGATGTAGGGCGCATCCAGCTCGGCCTTCTGGCTCGTCTGGTTGTTGATGAAGTAGGGCGAGAGATAGCCGCGATCAAACTGCATACCCTCGACCAGGTCGAGTTCGTTCTGCAGCGACTTGCCTTCCTCGACGGTGATGACGCCTTCCTTGCCGACCTTCTCCATAGCCTCGGCGATGATTTCGCCGATCGATGGATCGGAGTTGGCGGAAATCGTGCCAACCTGGGCGATCTCCTTGTTGGTCGAGCAGGGTCGCGAGAGCGCTTTGAGTTCGGTCACGGACGCCTCGACGGCCTTGTCGATACCGCGCTTGATGTCCATCGGGTTCATGCCGGCGGCGACCGCCTTGAGGCCCTCGCGGACCATGGCCTGAGCCAGCACGGTGGCTGTAGTGGTGCCGTCACCGGCGATGTCGGAGGTCTTGGACGCGACCTCCTTGACCATCTGTGCGCCCATGTTCTCGAGCTTGTCTTTGAGCTCGATCGCCTTGGCCACGGAGACGCCGTCCTTGGTGACGGTCGGGGCGCCCCAGGACTTCTCGATGACGACGTTGCGGCCCTTCGGACCCAGGGTGACCTTGACGGCGTTGGCGAGGATGTCGACGCCATGGAGCATGCGGGCACGGGCCTGCTCACCAAAAGAGATCTGTTTTGCTGACATGAATGATTTGCCTCAGTAAAGCGAAATAGGGGGTGTGGCGGACGGCGGCGGACGACTGTTATTCGATGACGCCCATGATGTCGTCTTCGCGCATGACCAGGAGCTTCTCTTCGGAGAGCTTGACCTCGGTGCCTGAGTACTTGCCGAACAGTACGCGGTCGCCGACCTTCACATCCAGGCGGCGGGTCTCGCCGTTATCGAGCAGCTTGCCGTTGCCGACGGCGATGATCTCGCCTTCGATCGGCTTTTCAGCCGCCGAGTCAGGGATCAGGATGCCTCCGGCGGAGGTACGCTCCTCCTCCTTGCGACGGACGACGACACGATCGTGCAAAGGACGTAAGTTCATAAGACAGGTGACTCCTGAGAAGAACGAAGAAAGCGAAATTCGAGATCTCGCCAGCTTGTTAGCACTCTAGCGGATCGAGTGCTAACAATCTAGCGAAAAACCCCCGATTGTCAAGTCTTGCTGAACCGCACTTTGTGTCGCGTGCAGTTTGTGCGGCGAACCCAGCGTCACGGCGCTCTGCTGATGCTGAGGGGCGCGGTTCAGGACGACGAGAAAACGCGGATTGGCGGGCCGCATTCCGCCAGGCCCGGATTTTGCCTGTGACGAGGCAATCTGTTTCAGGCCCACTTCCAGACTAGGTGCGGATGACGGATGATGGCGCGATGAATAAAATCGACTCTGTCCTGGAGCCCGGCCGCGAGCCTGAGCAAGCTGCCACGATGGGCCGTGCGGAACGCTTCGGCGGGATCGCCCGGCTTTATGGTGTGCGCGAGAGCACGTGGATCGCCGATCTGCATGTTTGCGTGGTCGGTGTTGGCGGGGTCGGGTCCTGGGCGGCGGAGGCGCTCGCTCGCAGCGGGGTCGGGGTCATCACCCTGATCGACGACGACACCATCGAGCCGGGCAATGTGAACCGGCAGATTCACGCGTTGACCAGTCAAGTCGACCGCCCGAAGATCACAGTCATGGCCGAGCGGATTCAGGATATCAATCCGCAGTGCCGCTGTGAGCTCATCCGCGATTTCCTCACCGACCGCACGCTCGAACGTTATCTGGAGCGGGGCTACGACGCCGTCATCGACGCGATCGACAGTGTCCGTTTCAAGGCCGATATGATCGCCTACTGCAATCGGCGCAAGATCCCCATCGTCACAACGGGTGGCGCCGGCGGACGACGGGATCCGACGGCGGTCAGGGTCGCCGACCTTACCTTAACCCAGCACGACCCGCTGGCCTCGAAGGTCAGGCGGCGGCTGCGCAAAGAGCATGGGTTCCCGAGCGACCCGAAGCGGCGATTTAAGATCGAATGTGTCTACTCGATCGAGCAGCCGCGCTACCCAGGCCCCGACGGCTGCGTCGGAAACGAGAAGCCCGGCATCAGCGGCGTCTCGTTGGATTGCCGCCTGGGCTATGGCTCGACGTCCATCGTCACGGCAACCTTCGGGTTTGCCGCCGTCTCCAGGGTGATCGAGCAGATGCTCGCACGTCGGCATAGGGCGATGCCTGGCCGGGCATGATCCGGCATCCGGCGCGGTCTATACGAAGCCCTCGCGCTCAAGCTGGCTCGTCAGCACCTCGATCTGCACATCCAGGTCCATGATGTCCGTTTCGAGCAGTTTCTGGCGCTGCTCCTGGAAAACCGATTCGATGCTCGCGAGCACGCGGCGGAAACGGGCGTCGAGATCGGGCGAGGTGGCCCGTTTGTGTGTTTTCGCGTAGCCGGCGACGACCCGTTGGACCCCATCGAGGTAAACGTTCAGAAACTTGCGAGCCCGACGCAAATCGCGCGGATCCTCTTCCAGGAGCGTCAGGATCTCGCGGGCCAGCCGGGCGATGCGCACAAGCCGACCATGGACCTCGGGGTGATGGATGTTTGCGCTGGATTGCTCGATCGCTTCAATCGAGCGCTCGGCCTGAGCTAAGGCGGATAGCACCTGATCGGTAGTGTCGAGCCCGGATGGGTTGGTGACCCGCTTGGCGGTGCGCGGATCCCTGCCATAGAAGAGCAGGCAGCCGAGCAGGGCCACAACGCCGAAGGCGATGCCGATACCCGGATGGTGGCCGACACCCAGCCAGGCGGTGACGCCCGTCCCCAAGCCGACGAGGCCGCTGCCGAGTGCTTTGAGCGGTCTGGGCGTTTTGGCGATGCGCCGATGCGCGTATGCGGCCTCCGCGAGCAGCCCCTGCCAGAGCATCCAGGCCCCGGCGAGCAGCAGTGTGTAGCCGATGGCACTGCCGATCATCGGAGTCAGCAATCCCCGCGCCATCGCGATCACCGCGGCGATCAGGACGGGCAGGGTCAGGATGAACATGAGGGCGCTCTGCACCGCGACCGCTGCGGATGGATCGGATTGCCGGCGCCCGCCGGCCGAACGCAGTTTAGAGTGCACCACGAAGGCCAGAACGAGTATCGCAACGGTCATTGCGCCGAACAGCAGGATGCGAATCATGGGCACGACTCCGCGGGCCGACTCATCGGGGCGAGACGATTGACTGCGCCGCGCCGCCCCTGGCTGATGCCGGTGACGAGCAGGACACCGCCAGCGCTTGCCAGGACGCCGCACCGACGGCGGCGACGATCAACAGTAAACCCAGAAACTTGCGCGGGAAGTCGGGCATGGCGGCGTGGTCTCCTAGGACGCCTCGGCGCGTTGGCGCAGCAGCTTCACCTGAAACAGGGTGTTGCGCTCTTCTTCTTCCAGCGATGACTGGATGAAGTGGATGGTCCGGCGATAGAGCGGAATAATATTGTACTTCAATGCATTGACGCGTTTCTGGGCTTTGCGTTGCTCTTCCATCAAGCGGTGCAGAGCCGTCTCGACCTCGGCAAGCCGTGCCAGGAGAACACAGGCGTTGGCGAGATTGTCGCGGGTGGTGTCGAAGCTTGCATCGGTCCCAAGGAGACCGACGGGCTTGAGTGGTACGCGCTCGCTGGTCACCGCCGGATACTCGACGCCGAGCGCCCGGCGCGGCAGGATGTCGACCGTCAGGGCCGGTTCGGAGCCGAGCGACGCTTGACGCATCCCGCGGCTTCCCATCCTCAAATGGGTGATGCTGAGACAGCGATACGCCTCGGCCAGTCCGGTCTCCGCCTCGTGTCGAAGACGGCGGTACTCACCGATACGCTCGTAGACGAGGCGGGTGAGCAACTCGCGCTTGCGTTCCAGGAGATCGTGGCCCTCTTCGAGAAACTTCTCCTGCTTCTTGAGGCGAAGGAGCGTATTTTTCGTCGGCGGAACCTTGATCAGTTGCTGTGCCATATGGGTTCTCTCGAGGCGGGCTCGGATCGTCCCGGCAGGCAAGGCCGGCCAGCGAGAACTGCTCTTGATCTACTTGATCTATTGGTGCTCATCCGGCCGGTTCCTCTGTGCGCTTAACCGGCGCCGCAATCGCATGAGCCGCGTTCGACAAGGCACTCGGGGCTGCCGACCTGTAACTCACGGCAGACCAGCGGTCGCTGTGCATAGATTCGGCACCTCAGCGTATTGCGGTCCAGTGCGGCGCACCAGCCGTCATCGAGACGGTCCATGACGGTGCCGCCAAAGGCGTCGGTCCGCGTCAAGTGGCGGGGAACGCCGGTGTCGGTGAGGCACCAGACCTCCAGTCGGCAACAGGATGCGGCGCAGGTGGCGCAGGTAATTGGCACGTCGTAGCGGGGCTCCGATTCACATGGCGAGTCGCCATGTCCCGCGACGACCGAGTCGATTGGGCTGTCGGCGCGGCGATGGATGTCGATCTCGACCGCGCGCTCACTCGGCGTGCCGGAGTCGGTTGTCATGGTCTCGATAGATCGGTTGCATCTCGGTCGCTGTCAATCGGTGATGCGTGACCGGGGGATGCCTGGGATTAACCACCGTCCCCCGGTGACCCCGGCTGGGTCGGATCCGCGATCGCGATCTCAGCCGGGATGCATCGAGCAGCTACTCGTATTTACCGGAAATGGCGCCGGTGGAGTCCTCTTGCTTTAGATCTTCAGCGGTCTTTGCTTGCGCGGCCGGATCCGAGACCGGATCCTTCACTTGACCCTCTGCGCCCTGATCGACCGGATAGTCGCCGCTGATCTGCTCGCCTTCCTTCTTGAGCATCTCGGAGGTCTTTTCTTGTGCCGCGGCATCGGGTGTCGGTGCCTTGATTTGCGCCTCTTGGCCGACGTTCATCGGCTCGTCGCCGGACACCAACGGGGTGGCGGGCTGCTCGGCGGCAACCGTTCCACCAAGCGTGACGGCCAGGGCCGCAACCGAACTTAACAGGATGGCTTTCGTTTTCACTAACGTCTTCTCCTTGCTGGTCGCACGAACTGGAGCATCCCGACCGCCTCGCACAGCACAGCGCCAAGCAGGGCCTGCCGAAATCTCCAAGATGAAGTTGATCGTTTTTCCCAACGGCGACAGTCTGTTCGGATTGCCGCGGTCATCTTGAGGGTCGCAGTGATCAGTGGCTTTCAGCGGAGCCTGTCGCCGATGTGTTGCGACGCCGTTACCGCCGAAACTGATCTCAAGCCGGTAGGATCTGCAGGTTTGGCATCCAACCAGGCTCAACGTGTCCCTCGCTGTCGGATGATAGCAGGTGTTGGCGGCGATCAAAGTATTTCACTGTTCAGAATCGGCCCACTGCGTCTAAAAAGCACGCGGCTTGACGTGTTCCGGCCTTGCCGCAGCTATGAGTCGATCGAGCCACATTGCGAACCGGCTGCGAACGCGGCTTGCTTTGTGCGCGTCGCCATCGTTCCGACGCTCGATCATTGGTGTCGGGAACCCTCTCGCCGAGGCAGCGCCAACCAACTGAGCAGGGTTGCCACTGCGCCGAAAAACGCGAAGAGGATCTTAAACCCCCACTCGCCCAACATGACGGTCAGGTTGCTGTCTTCGGACCGCACGTGATCGGTTGCCGTGGTGTTGCCGGACGTCGTGATGGGCGTCTTCACGGACGGCTGCGGCTCGGATGTCTCTGATTGCATGGGGGCCTCCGGCTTCTGCGTTGGTGGGAGCATCGGATTGGATGAGATGCACCCGTGTCGGAATTCTAACCGCGAAATGATCCCCGTCACACCTGCGCCGGGTGAGGTCAAGGCATCGTCAAAAAACTGGCCAGCATCTCAGGGCACTCCAGGAGCGGGTTATGGCCGACGCCGGGCAGGACGTGCAGCCGCGTTGCCGGCCGCCGCACGATCACATCGTGCGCGATCCCGAGAAATTTCAGATCATGCGCGCCGACGATCCAGGTCAGGCGTCCCGGGAACGCCGTTAAAGACTCCCACAGGCTCGGCATTTTGGACAGTCCATGTTGCTCCAGTGAGCGGGCCAGACCATCGGCCCGCTGACTGAGGCGTTGCCGGCGCTGCCGGGCCAGGCGGGTCGCCGGAAGGCTGGCCTGGGTGGCGAACAAGGCTTGCGACTCCCAGTACCGGACGAAGGATTCGATGCCGTCGGAACGCAATCGTCTCGTCCACGCCTGCTCCGACTTGCGTCGGGCCTTGCGTTCCAACGGATCTTCAAGGCCGGGGTGCGCCGAGATGATGGTTGCTCGCCGAAAGCGCGTGGGCGCTGCCGCCATCAGTCCCAGCGCGAACCGACCGCCCAGGGAATAGCCGGCCACCTCGTCAACCCGCTCGGGTAGTGCTGCAAGGATATTCTGGATGCTCTCTTCAAATGATCCGACCGGCGCTCGGCTATTACCATGCCCCGGAAGGTCGATGGCGAGTGCGCCTCCCTTCAGATCCGGGCAGCAGGCCCACCAGTCGGCGTGGCTGCCGGTGAATCCATGCAGAAGCAGGATCAGATCGCGGCCTCGGCGACACGGGCCTCGCGGTCCTTGTCGCGCTCGATCAGGGCGTAGGCCGAATGGTTATGGATCGACTCGAAGTTCTCTGCTTCGACGACGTAGGCGCCGATGCGTGCGTCCTCGTTCAGGCGCGTTGCCACATCGCGAACCAGGTCTTCGACGAACTTCGGATTGTTGTAGGCGCGTTCGGTAACGTACTTTTCGTCGGGCCGTTTGAGCAAGCCGTAGAGCTCCGAGGAGGCTTCCTTTTCGATCATCTCGATTAGCTCCTCGATCCAGATATGGTCGTGGGCGCGAACCTGGACCGTGACATGCGAGCGCTGGTTGTGTGCTCCGAAGGCCGATATCTTCTTGGAGCAGGGGCAAAGGCTGGTGACCGGAACCACGACCTTGATTTCCAGCGTCGGCTGGTTGTGCCGGATCTCTCCGATGAAGGTCACCTCGTAGTCAAGCAGGCTTTCGACCCCGGTGACGGGCGCCTTCTTGTTGATGAAGAAGGGAAAGCGCATCTCGATATGGCCGGCCTCCGACTCTAAGCGCTGAGACATCTCTGTGAGCATGTCCTTGAAAGAGGCAACGCCGATTTCGCGCTCGTGATTGTTGAGAATCTGCACGAAGCGGGACATGTGCGTACCCTTAAAATCGTGCGGGAGGTAGACGTACATATTAAAGTTGGCGACGGTATGCTGCTCCAGGCCGCAGCGATCGCTGACCCGCACGGGATGGCGGATATCCTTGATCCCCACCTTGTCGATGGCGATCCGGCGAGAATCGGCGCTCCCTTGTACGTCGGCGATTTCGGCGCTGGCGTCTGTGGCGCAGCAGTTGGACTCGAGCAGGTGCTCCATGATGTGACTTCTCTGGATGGATCGTCTTAGGCATCAATCCGGTGATTTGGGGGCTGAGGCCGGCAAGAAAAACCGGTACGGACTGCCCCTATGCCGATCCGGGGATGCCGCCTCAGTGCTTGCGACCGATCAGTGCGCCTGCGATCCAGCGCAGGGGCTCGGCCCCGGAGGAAAAAATCGCGATGCTCTCGAGCGCATCGGCGATCAAGGCGGCGGCCATCTCCTTGGCTTCGGGCAGCCCGACGAGGGCCGGGTAGGTCGCTTTCTCCAGGACCTGATCGCGACCGGCCGTCTTGCCGATCAGATCGGTGTCGCCTTCCACGTCGAGCACATCGTCCTGGATCTGAAAGGCGAGACCGATACATTTGGCATAGCGATCGAGACGCTCGGCATGATCCGGGTCCGGTGCGTCGTGGGCGAGGATGCCCATCTGCACGGCCGCCCTGATCAAGGCGCCGGTCTTGTGGATGTGGATGTGC
This sequence comes from Thiocapsa sp., assembly GCA_041741175.1. Lineage (GTDB taxonomy): Bacteria > Pseudomonadota > Gammaproteobacteria > Chromatiales > Chromatiaceae > Thiocapsa. The sequence continues at coordinate 16,366 of JBGSKP010000257.1, forward strand.
TCGAGCGTAGCGACATCCAACAGGTTGCCCTCGGCAGCCAGATCGAGCGCTTGCCCGCCGACCATGCCGCGTGCCCCGCTCGCACGCGCGAGGCTTGCGACCATGTCGATGCGCTTCTCGGCATCCAGTCCGGGCGACTCGGCCA
>JBGSKP010000258.1:0-20715 GCA_041741175.1 Thiocapsa sp.
GCACGCCGCGACCTATCGCGAGCGCATCGGCCCGCTGACCAAGCGTGCCGAACCCATCCCCCACACCCCGCCACTGCGGCGGCGCCTGATCTATCGCGACCGCGCGCTCTTCACCGATCTGGATCAGAGTCTGCTCGGCAACGCCGAAGGCGTCCGGCGGTTCACGGCCATGATGCGGGAGAACAAGCGCTGCGCAAACTTCGGGATTGTGACCGGTCGCCGGCTCGATGCACTCCTCGTCGAGCTCAAACGGCAGGGTATCCCAGTGCCGGATGTCCTGATCACCAGCCTGGGCACCGAGATCCACTACAGCGCCGCACTGGTCGCGGATGATTTCTGGAGCGAGCATGTCGACCACCTGTGGAATCCTCGGGCGGTGCGCCGGACACTGAAAGATATCCCGGGTCTGGTCCCGCAGCGACGGACCGAGCAGAGCCGCTTCAAGATCGGCTATCACTATGACCCCAACGTCGCGCCGCCGGTCGAGGAGATCACCACCCTCCTGCGCACCCGGGAGCTGACCGTCAATGTCATCCATGCCTTCGGCCAATTTCTCGACGTCGTGCCGATCCGCGCCAGCAAAGGTCAGGCCCTGCGCTATGTGGCGCATCGCTTCGGGATCCCGCTGGAGCATATCCTGGTCGCCGGCGGCTCGGGCGCGGACGAGGACATGATGCGCGGCAACACGCTCGCGGTCGTGGTGGCCAATCGTCACCACGAAGAGCTCTCGCAACTGGTGGAAATGGACAACATCTACTTCGCTCACGAGGCCCATGCGCTCGGTATTCTGGAGGCCATCGAGCACTATGACTTCTTCGGCAGTTGCCGCATTCCGGTAAACAGTCCGGCCAGCGACAGCAGCGACGGATCTAACACCGCATGACTCAACCCCTGTTACTCTGCACGGATCTCGACCGGACCCTCATCCCGAATGGAGCGCAGCCTGAATCCCCCGCTGCACGCCTGCGCTTTCGCCGCTTCGTCGCCGCCCCGGAGGTGACGCTCGCCTATGTCACCGGTCGCCACCAGGCACTGGTGCGCGAGGCGATCCGCGACTATGACCTGCCAATACCGGAGTTTGTCATCGGCGACGTCGGAACCAGCATCGTTCGGGTCACTGCTTCAGGATGGGAGCCGCTGACGGATTGGCAGGCGCAGATCGCTGAAGACTGGTCCGGTTACGGACCGGCTCGACTCGCGGAGGCGTTCGCCGATCTTCCCGTTCTGCAGCTGCAGGAGGCGGAAAAGCAGGCGCCCTTCAAGCTCAGCTATTACACCCCTACGCAGATCGACTCCGAGCGTCTTCGATCACAAATGCACGACCGCCTGGTCGCGCTCGGGGTCAAGGCCAGCCTGATCTGGAGCATCGACGAGGCCGCAGCCGTCGGCCTGCTGGACGTCCTGCCCGCCGGCGCGACCAAGTATCACGCCGTGGACTTTCTCATGCGGCGACTCGGTCACGACCCCGCCACCACCCTGTTTGCCGGCGACAGCGGCAACGACCTGGAGGTGCTGGTCAGCCCGATCCCCGCAGTTCTGGTCGCCAACGGCCATCCCGCGGTGCGCGAGCAGGTCCTTCGCCTGGCGGCGGTCAACGGACAGGCCGAGCGTCTGTATTGCGCACGCGGGGACTGGTCGGGGTTAAACGGAAACTACAGCGCGGGCATCCTTGAGGGCGTCGACCACTTCCGGCCCGATCTCGCGCCCGCGCTCGATGCCAACCCGTCCAGACTGGAGCCGGCTAATGCTCGAACCCGCTAACGCGCAACCCATCGTCGACATCTTCGGCGAGGTCCTATTCGACTGCTTCCCCGACGGTCGCCGTGTCCTCGGCGGGGCGCCATTCAATGTCGCCTGGCATCTGCGTGCCTTCGGGGCCGCGCCGCGTCTGATCAGCGCCGTCGGCGACGACCCCGAAGGCAAGCAGGTGCGCCGCGCGATGCAGGACTGGGGGATGGACACGAGCACCCTGCAAACCGATCCGGATCATCCGACGGGCGAGGTCCGGGTCATCCTCGACGCGGGCGAGCCGACCTACGAGATCATCCCGGATCGCGCCTTCGACCATATCCGCGCGCTCGACCCGTCACCCGCCGGTGAGCTGCTCTATCACGGCACCCTGGCCCTGCGCAGCAGCGTTTCCACTACGACGCTGAATGCGCTCAAGACCCGCGGGCACGGCATGCGTTTTCTCGACGTAAATCTTCGCGATCCCTGGTGGTCTGCGGACGAGACACGCGGGCTATTGCAGGCTGCCGACTGGGTGAAGCTCAACCGCAGCGAGCTGGCCCTTCTGGCAGATGGCTCCGGCTCGGATGCCGGCGAAATCGACGATGCGGAGCTCACCACACAGGCGTCGGCATTCCTTGCGCGACACGGGCTGACCGGGCTCGTCATCACACTCGGCGGTGAGGGCGCACTGGCGATCAGCCGCGATACGGCGCCGGTGCGCGTCGCACCAACGCCGGCGCTCGCAGTCAAGGACACGGTCGGTGCAGGCGACGCCTTCGCATCCATACTCATCCTCGGAATCATTCGACACTGGGCGCTCGCGACCACCCTGGAACGGGCGCAATCCTTCGCCTCGCGCATCGTCGAACAGCATGGCGCCACCGCGGCCGATCCTTCGCTCTATCGACCTTACCTTGACCAATGGGGTATTTGAACCGCGTTTAGCGGTTCATGCGAGGACCGGCGCCCACGCAGACCGGTCAGACCGTGCGAGGATCGACGCCACGCGGTTCAAAGATTGAATTCCTGAACAACTTTGAACTGCGTCCCGCCGAGACGATGGGTAGCCTCAAGGCCCATCAAACACGATAAGACAGCACTCACACTCTGGACGCAGTTCAAATGTACGAGCAGGTTTCTCACGCCCTTCTGAACGACATCCTCGATGAACTCGACCGCGACATCCGTCGCGAGGACCTGCGGCACTTTTACACCCGCCTCGGTGCGAATTTTTACGCCATCCATTCGCTGTTCTTCCATCTCTACGGACATCGCGAAGACTTCAAGACCCAGATGGTCAATCTCACCGAACGGCTCGCCCGCGCTTATATCGAACGCCCGACAGCGCTCAAGCAGCTCGACATGACGCGCGAGGAGGATCACAACTGGTTCCTGAGCCAGCAGTGGGTCGGCATGGCGCTGTATTCGGACGGATTCGCGGGAAACCTGCAAGGACTGCAGGATCGCCTGCCCTATCTTCAGGAGCTCGGGATCAACATCGTCCATGTGATGCCGATCCTCAAATGCCCCCAAGGCGCGAGCGACGGCGGCTATGCGGTCAGTGATTTTCGCGACATCGATCCGCGTGCCGGTACCGTCGAGGATGTCCGCACGCTCGCCGAATCCATGCGTCGGCGCGGCATGCTGCTGACACTCGATGTGGTGGTGAACCACACCTCCAACGAGCACGACTGGGCGCGGCGCGGCCGCGAAGGCGATCCCGACTACCAGAACTTCTATTACTGCTTTCCCAATCGCGACGTCCCCGACATGTTCGAGGCAACCATGCCCGAGATCTTCCCGGAAACCGCCCCCGGCAACTTCACCTGGGACGAGCAGATGGGCAAGTGGGTCATGACGGTCTTCAACACCTATCAATGGGACCTGAACTATTCCAACCCCGCAGTTTTCATCGAGATGCTCGATATCATCCTCTTCTGGGCCAATCAGGGCGCGGACATCGTGCGGCTGGACGCGGTCGCCTTCCTGTGGAAGAAGATCGGCACCACCTCGCAGAACGAGCGCGAAGCGCACCTGATTCTGCAACTCATGAAGGATTGCTGCCAGGTGACGGCGCCGGGCGTGCTCTTCATCGCCGAGGCGATCGTGGCCCCATCGGAAATCATCAAGTATTTCGGCGAAGACGCGGTGATCGCCAAAGAATGCGAGATCGCCTACAACGCGACCTTCATGGCCCTGCTTTGGGATGCCGTCGCAACCAAGAATGCCAAGCTCCTGAGCCAAGGCATCAAGAGCCTCCCGCACAAGCTCGACCGAGCGACCTGGCTCAACTACCTGCGCTGCCACGACGACATCGGTCTGGGCTTTGACGACGCCGACATCCGCGCCTGCAATTATGAGCCCTACGCACACCGCCGCTTTCTGGTGGACTGGTTCACCGGCGCCTTCGAGGGCTCACCGGCGCACGGACGCCCCTTCGGCGTCAATCTGAAAACCGGCGATGCACGCATCGCCGGCGCGCTGGCCTCCCTTGCCGGATTGGAGAGCGCGCTCGAAGCCGACGATGAGACGGCCATCGCTCAGGTTCTCGACCTCATCCTGACGCTGCACGCCATGATCCTCTCCTTCGGCGGCATCCCGCTGATCTGGTACGGCGACGAGATCGGCACACTCAACGACAATTCATTTCTGGACGACAGCAACAAAGCTGGCGATGCCCGCTGGATCCATCGCCCCCGCATCGACTGGGCACGCGCCGAGCGACGCCACGAAAGCGGCACGGTCGAGCGCAGGCTCTACGAGGGTCTCAAACGCCTCATTGCCGTGCGCCAAGACACCCCCGCCTTCGCGGATTTCAACAATCGCGAGCTGATCGATGTGGAGAACCCGCACCTCTTCGTCTTCCTGCGCACCCACCCGAGCCTCGCAGCCAACTCGGTGCTGGTCGTCGGCAACTTCGACGCCAAACCGCAGTACCTGGATCTGGAGACACTGAACCGGCGTGGGCTTTTTCGCTACGGGCAGATCACCGATCTGGCCTCGGGCGACACACCCGCCGTTTTCAACAACCGGGTCGTCGTCCCGCCCTGTCATTTCTACTGGCTGTCGACTCAGCGCTCGGGTGCCCTGCTCGATGACCCCTTCGGTGTTAGTCGGACACGCGGACAGGCATAAGGTGATTTCCGGAAAACGATCGACCGGCGTGTAGGGGCGAATTAATTCGCCCCTACAGTCCCTATAGGTGTTCCAGGAATGCTCAAGCGGGATGCCAATTCTAGGAAATCGCCTAAGCTGCGGACGGTCCATCAGATGCCCGGTGCGCAACAGACGTGAGACGCATCGGCAACCGTCGGACCGGCCACCGGGGCTACAGTCGACACTGATACGCAGCAGACTTCATCGCACGTCGATCTCGAAGCGGAGGCAGGCCAGACGGAACGTCGAAGGCCATTCCGAGCCGCTCGTCGATGAGAGTTCAAGCCAACATCATCGCCGCCGCGACCGTAGGCGCGTGCCTTGGCCGCGCTCAACGGACCTCGCAGCCTGCAAGCCAGCGCGAGTAAGCCCGCGCCTACAAAGGCATTCGCGCACGGACCGCAACAGCAGGTCACTGCAACGCATCAGTTTCGGTCAGACCCGGCATCCGGTGCGCCGGTGCGCCGGTGCGCAGGGCGAGTCATCGCGCCAGACGCGGCGGATAACCCGTTGCCCACTCCACCATTTCTTGAGGCCGAGTTGATTTAAAGTCCTTTGCCGGGCATGACAGTTGGGGTAACGTTCTTTGGGGAAATGTCGTTGTTTTTGTTCATCCCACCGCGACCCACAGACGCTTCTTTTGCCGAGCATAGGCCACGCCGATCATGTACGACTCCCTGAAGATCCTGCGCTTTCGAGCATTCGACGCGTTCGAGATCCATCATCTGAGCCGCGTCAATCTCATCGTCGGCAAAAATAATGCAGGCAAAACGTCCCTTCTCGATGCGGTAGAGATGATGGCTTTGGGCGGACGCGCCGTCTCCTTATTGAGAAGCCCACGGCGGCGGGGAGAGGTCTCCTTGGAGCCGGCGGATGAGGAGACACGACGTGACTTGGATATCCGCCATGTCTTTTGGGGGCACGAACTACGGCCTGGGACATCTTTTGAAGTGACCGGTAGCGCCAACTCCCGAGAGGTCAAGGTTTCCTGCGAAGTGCGCCTCAGTCGGTCGGACCAGACACGATTCGAACAACTTTCCGAACTAGCCGATTTGGAGACGCCCCTGGAACTCGCCATGACGGGGCCGGACAACCCCGAAGGGAAGCCGATTCTTTCTGTCTCCGCAAGCGGATCTCTCCTGGAGTATCGCCGTAGCATGCTGCCCCCGGCGCCTTCTGGCGGGCTGACGACAGTCTGGTTCCTCGGTACCGAAGGAGCACACCCGACCTTTCTCCGACAAAGCTGGGATCAACTCATACTGACCCCGGAGGAAGAGAAGGTGATCTCTGCCATGAAGATCATCGAGCCCGCAATCGAACGGCTCGCCTTCACGGGCCACGCAGCGACGGCGGAAAGCACCGCGTTCGTAAAATTGGCAGGCGTAGCAGATCGAATGCCCCTCGGGAGTCTGGGCGACGGGATCAAGCGGCTGCTTGCCCAGGCGATTTACATGGCGCGCGCGGCGGGCGGGGTGCTGTTGATCGACGAGATCGATACCGGACTGCACTACACCACGCTGGAATCCATGTGGCGATTCGTGATCGAAAGCGCCCGTCGACTCGATGTTCAGGTCTTTGCCACATCGCACAGCGGCGACTGCATACGCGCCCTGGCCTGGCTTCAAACCGATGCCCCCGATCTTGCGGCGGACATCTCGGTACACCGCATCGAAAGTGCCGCGCCCGCCGCAGTCCGCTATTCGGCGGCGGACATCGAGATCGCCGCGCGTCACCATATCGAGGTGCGGGGATGAGTGCGGCCAAGGTGAAGGCGAACGCGCCCCATCGGCTGATCGTCGAGGGGCGTGACGACCAGTGGACGATGATCGAGCTCACCGCCAAACACGGATGGAACTGGGAGAATCCCGATTCCCATTACCCCTACATCGAAGACGCCCAAGGGAACACCCTCGCATTGGAGCCCCTTCCCGAGGCATTGCGCTCCCACCAACGGGTCGGGATTGTCCTGGATGCGGACATCGCGCCGGGGGATCGGTGGCAGTCGCTCGGCGATCGCCTCTCCGGTACGGGTTTTCCGTTGCCGGCCGAGCCCGACCCGGCCGGTACGGTATCGGAAGCACCGGACGGCAAACGCCTGGGTGTCTGGCTCATGCCCGACAATCAGAACCCAGGCAAGCTGGAAGACTTTCTTGCCCTCCTCGTACCCCAAGCCGACCCATGCTGGGACTGGTCGGCGGAGAGCACCGCACGCGCGAGTCAACTCGGCGCCGGATTCACGCAGCCCGATTTCATCAAGGCCCGCATCCACACCTGGCTCGCCTGGCAGAAAGAGCCGGCTCTGCCCTTCGGCACAGCGATCCGTGCGGCGACATTCGCACATGACACCGACGCGGCTCGCCGATTCGTAACTTGGATGGAACGACTTTTCATGCGGTGAGGCTGCGAAACGCAACAGGTGGACGAGGAGCGAGCCCGAATGTAAGCAGCGCGGTCTTGCAACCGTTAAACACCCAATGCCTGATGACAAGACTTGACCCCGGCGTCCTTGCTCACTCGGGGTCAGACCATCGGACGACCCTTGATGGGCGAGCACGAGCTCGCCGAACTTGAGAAGCGGCTTGGCCGAACGCTTCGTCCTGGCAAGCGTGGTCGACACTCTTCCAACAACAAGGCCCCAAGACAACTGGAATTGGTGTAAATGGTGAAGTGTCACCGTAATTCAACAAAAGCATGCAGCGGACGGCGCTCCGCGCCGCCGCTGATGCTGAGGGTTAGCTTCCGAAAAACGCGGCAACCGGACTAAAGCAAATGAAGCCTGTTGTCTACATTGAGTCCTCGGTAATCAGTTACCTGGTTTCCCGTCCCAGTCGCGATGTCATCGTCGCAGGCCGGCAAGCACTTACGCTTGAGTGGTGGGAAAACGAGAAACAGCGCTTTGACTTGAGAGTATCAGCTCTGGTTGAGGACGAAATCGGGCGCGGAGATCCTACGGCTGCTGAACGCCGACTTGCGCTCATTGAACGAATTCCAAGCCTGGCCGCTACGGATAACGCCCTCTTACTCTCTGAAAGACTCATTGCAGAAAAGGCCATACCCGCTGGCAGCGAGGATGACGCCCTTCACATCGCCATCGCTGCAACTCAAGGAGTGGATTATCTGCTTACCTGGAATTTCAAACACATCAACAACGCTGAAACCAAGAGATTGATTACTCGGATCGTTGAATCCCTCGGCTACGTTTGTCCCTTACTTTGCTCGCCTGAAGAACTCGGAGGCACATCTAATGATTGATGATCCTATCGTCGAGGAAATGCGAAAGCACCGGGAAGAACATGCCTCCGCTTACGGACATGATCTCAGGCGCATTATTGCGGCACTCCGCGAGCGAGAGGCGCAATCAAAACGCCCTGTGCTTAATCCCGGTCCAAAGTATTTGCTCCAGAAGACTGGAAGCTAACACGCAATTACCAATTACGCAATTACCAACCAACTCAACTACAACTACAACGCCAGTGACACTTTACTATTTACACCATTTCCGGCTCGGCAAATGCTTAGCGCATGTTTCGGCTCCCACGAATCATCGTACCCGGCATTCCCCACCATGTGACGCAACGTGGGAACAGGCGCCAACGGATAGACATGGACGACGACGACGATGCGCTCTACAGCGATTGGCTCGCCCAGGCGTGTCGATCAAACGGCGTGGACGTCTGGTCCTATTGCCTGATGCCAAACCATGTTCACTTGATTCTCGCGCCTTCTGACGAGACCGGACTGTCCCGCGCCGTCGGCGAAACGCATCGTCGATAGAGCGGGTACATCAACGCACGATTGCGCGTCACTGGCCATTTGTTTCAAGGGCGGTTCGGCTGCGTGGCAATGGATGAATCTCACTTGATGGCAGCTTTCCGCTACGTGGCCTTGAATCCCGTCAAGGCGAAGCTGGCTGCGACGGCTGCCGATTGGCCTTGGTCCAGCTCGCCAGCACATCTCCGGCGCCAAGACGATGGCTTGGTTACTGTTTCTCCCCTGCTGGATCGCGTCGATCGTTTCGCGGACTTCTTGGAGGTACCAGCGGATCCTGAACAGGTTGCCGCTCTCACGAAGGGTCAAACGATAGGGCGACCATTGATGGGTGACCAAGAGCTCGGCGAGCTCGAAAAACGACTTGGCCGCACGCGACGTCCAGGCAAACGTGGCCGGCCGCCCTCGCAGAAGAATGACCCGAGACAACTAAATTTAGTGTAAATGGTACAGTGTCACGGTAATTTCTTATTATTTTAAGCATGGATGAAAACTCGGATATTCAAGTCCGTGGAAGTGAGGGAGCAACTGGAAAAATGCTCTGGTTTACTGTCAATCAAACTAGGTATGCTTTTCGCGACGAACATACAGACGACACCATTGAAATCAGGAAAAATAGCTACAGGGGTTCGTTGGCTGCAAAAGTCAATAACTCAACGCCAACGGCAAGCTTGAAAAGTATATTTGCCAGTTTGTAAAACAAAGCAGCGTAAATCTATTCGCGAGTTCCGGGGGAGTGTTTAATTAATTAATTCACCGTGCCATGAAGAAACGCCTAATTTTCGGCTCAAAAGCGAGCGCGCGCCACAGGCGTCGTGCTAATTCTCAGGCTCCGTGCGGGCGCGCGCCGCTTTAGCCTGCACGTTAGGCAAAAATGGAGAACTATATTAAATGGCTGGATTAAGAATATTTGTTTCATCGGCCTCGCTCATAAGCCCGGCCAAGTCCGAGTCCAGGGCTTGGTGATCAATCGGCTAGGATTTGGCAGGACCCTCGAAATTTCATACCCTTGGAAGTGTAAGCTTACCGAGGGTTCAGAAGGATGTACGAAGATCCTGCCAAGACTGACTTTAGACCAAGCGCGGGCGTTGTGCTACCCGGACGGGAATTACGGTGACACTTTACTATTTACACCATTTCCGGCTCTGCTTATGCTAGGCCCATGTCTCGGCTCCCACGAATCATCGTACCCGGCACCCCCCACCATGTGACGCAACGTGGGAACAGGCGCCAACAGATATTCATGGAAGACGACGACTATGCGGGAGTTCCGGGGACAGTTTACTGGAATTACGGTGAATTACGGTGACACTTTACTATTTGCACCATTTCCGGCTCTGCTTATGCTGGGCCCATGTCTCGGCTCCCACGAATCATCGTACCCGGCACCCCCCACCATGTGACGCAACGTGGGAACAGGCGCCAGCAGATATTCATGGAAGACGACGACTATGCGCTCTACAGAGATTGGCTAGCCCAGGCGTAACGATAAAACGGAGTGAGGGAGACGAGGGTCTTGTAATCCTGCAAGACTCGGCCTTTACCGTTTAGACGGGCTTAGTCCACGCTAGGTCAGGTCATAAACTTCTCAAAATAGGCGAGATCCACGTCGTAGATATCCCGCCGCTTCACGCCAAGCTCAACCTTCTGGAACATCTCGACGAGTTTAGCGCCATCGACCAACTCTACCTTCGGTGCTCCCTCCCGATTCGCTTCTTGCACCGCTGCATTTGAGAATGTTGAAGTTGTCATGATGATGCCCTTCTCGGCACGCCCGATCATCGCATTTCGGAAATCTCCGACCTGCGCTCGCGATACAAGTTTTCCTTCTCCATATTTTTTACATTGAAAAAGGACTTTGAAACTAACGAATGCGTTGACTTCAAGTGTCCCGTAGCCATCGATACCACCATCCGCTGACCCGCCGGTAACCTCGACATTGAGAAATCCGGATTCCCGAAGTAACTCTCGGCATACTTTCTCAAAGCCAACTGCACTGAGGGAGCGCAGCGCACCGAGGAGGCTAAGCGATTCCTCGACGACGCCTTCTTCAGGCGGTAACTCGTCCGTATGATCAGGCTCTTGGCCAGCGATTTCTTTTTCCTTTCGCCTATCCCTATGGATCGCAACCCACTTCTTGAATATGTCGCGCGCCTCAGCTTCGGAAAGGTGAGCGGTTCGGCCTTTTTCAGTCAGCGTCCATGTGCCATGTTTAGATGACTGAACCAACCCCTCCCAAACCAGATACTGCCGTGCCCATGCGACTTGATTCTGGAAACGGCTCCCACCTGACTTGACTGTTGCATCGAGAACATCGTCTGACAGGCTGAGATTTTTCGCGATCTGATTCGCAACCTCACGAGGCTTTCCGGAATCGCCCAATTCCCGGAGAGCGTCGAGTAAAGGCCCAAACCATTTTACGAATTGTGCTTGGCTTTTCTTCGCCATCCTAAATTCCTGATTTATCACTCCCAGAGCGATTTCGAGTGAGCGAGTTAGTCGTTAACCCTATGAACCCCAGTTTCGGCGGGTTCTTTAATGCATGGTGAAAATACCATGCTGCGCTTCACATCGCACGACGACCTGTCACGCTTGGCGGAAACCCATCATGCCTATCCACTGATCCGGGACGCCATCCAGTCCTTCAGTCACCCGGAGCGGATTCGGGGATAGTTTACCTAAATGCCTGGACGATGCAGGATTAGGAGTGCGTGGTGTCGGGTCTCCCATTGCACACTTATCGCTTTGCTCAGTGAGCGGAGCGGGGCATGTAGTACATTCGAGAGCCCACTCCCAAAGGCAAGGCGTCAAGTGCGCCCGAGTACGGTCGGGTACGACATATCCTGTCGCACAGGTGTTATCAGCCTCGAGCAGTCGAAGGTCTTGTGGTTGCATATGCGAGTGGAAGCGATACACTTGCGTCTGGAAGCAACTTCATCTGGCTATCCGGGGGGCATAGCGGGGGGCATAGGGTCACCCATTGCACACTTATCGCTTCGCTCAGTGGCCGGAGCGGGGCATGTGGTACATGTGAGACCCCTTGGCTCACTTAACCTGACGCTTCCGCCCGCGCTGGTCAGTAGGCGCAATGACTCTTTCAGCAGACACTCGATCAGCTGGGGCCGCGAAGCATTTCAAGGTCCTTCTGAGGTGGCCACCATCACTGGCGCTTTCGGACCTAGTTTTCTTTCCATATCTGCAGCCGCTGCGGCTGCATTCATCGCGACTAAACGTGTTACTCGGCATCATTCGTGGTTGTGAAGTAAGAAGAGCTTGAAACCTCGTACTGTTATGTCGGGACGGTGCAGACTTGACCTTTGGCGATGCGTTCGCGAATCAAGTCGATCTCCGTATCCCAATTCTGGGTGACGGAACCTCCGCGCTTGTAACGGAAATTGCATTGCTGGCCACCTTGCCCCAATGTCGTTGTTCTATGAAGGCCGGTGCCATCCGCTTTGCTGGTCAGAAAATCATTGAGACACACGAAGGGGGCGAGTTCAGGCATACCGCCGGCATGAAGATACTTGCAGACCGCGCATTCGGTGTAGGTGTATCCGAAATCGAAGTCTTTACCGTCTCCTTCGATGAATTCGGCCACCCAATTGGCCGGGTATTTCTTATCAAGTGAGCTTTCAGCCCATTGCTTCATGGTCGCAACATGCGTGGCGGAGAAAAAGTCATCTCCCGCTTGCATGGCCTGTCGACGCGGGATTGCAGCAAGTTCGGTCTTGTTGAGTTCATAGATCATTCGACCGACACCTTCTGCGCTTTGCCCGCATGCTTTCATGGATGGATAGTAGGCGGCATACCATGCCGCGATAACCAAGTATTGCGTGTCGACATTATCGTCGCCACCCACGTTTGGCAAATCGGGCAGCAGGCGTTCAAACCGTTTTATTGCATCGCCGGTGACCGTGGTTGCGTCTTCTTCGCCGATTGCGGCGGCGAGGTATTGCTTTGCGCCGTTGTTTGTGTCAAGAAATGCTTTAATCAGTTCATCGCGATGCTCTATATAATATTTGGCGGTATCATGCAATGATGCCGAAAGAGCTTGGCTAATCCAGGCACAGCTCGGAATAATGGTCAGAAGTTTCAGAAAGTCGCGGCGAGTTGGTTGTGCATTGCTTGTCATGTCTTATTCCGATGTGCAGCAAAGATTCAACGAAGACTTGATCAACATCAAATTAGGATGCGAACCCATGTGAGCATCCTCGCTGGCTCCCAAACGGGGGCGCAAACGTAGGGTCTCCCATTGCACACTTATCGCTTCGCTCAGTGAGCGGAGCGGGGCATGTGGTACGTGTCGCGACCAGTTCTTTTAAGATACAGAAATACAACATTTTAAATCAGTGTGTTGCGATTTATGCGTAAGCTGTGGAAACGACAAACGTTCCCCATTAATATTCCAGGTCACTAAAAATTTGCAAGATTTCTTCGTACACGATAGTACACCTTAAAAGGGCTGGTGTCGCGACCCCTGACGCTCACGCGGCGATCGTAGCGAAGCCAAATAACGGGGCGATGAGATGGGGCCGCCGGGTCACTTCGGCCTGCTCGTTATGAATGCGGCCATTACGCTGGGCACCGTAACGTTTGAGCGAAAACTCGTTCGGCCCGTGGAATCGAAGCCACGCTATCAGGCCGGCGGCCCGACCTCACGGTCGGCGGGTCCAGAGCGAGGCAGGCAGCGAACGCACGCTTGTCTGTCCGCTCGCCTCTTCCTACACTTCTGGCAACGATGAACCGCTGACGGGCCACGGTTTCCCCCACTGTAGAGGAAAGTGGGCCGGCCTGGCTTGGGTCTTGGCGTTCGCCTCGGCAGTCCAAGAACCCCAGATGAGCGCCAAATCACAGCGGCCGAGACGGGTATTTCAGATGGATAGGAATCGGCGACATCGCGAACTTCGAGTGGGACCCAAGAAAGGCGAGAGCAAATCCCCGCGACCGCCGAACAGCAGAAGAGAGTTTATTGCCTAACACGCCCACCAGCTTCGACGCCAAACTGCGGCCTTCGCTCTCGCTCAGGCCGCAGTTTGGCGCGGGCTGTGGTTGACGTTAGCCGATAAGAAAAATGCCCGACAACACACGGACCGCGCATGAAGGTCGAACTAAAGCCCCAGGCAATAAAGGATCTACGCTCCCTGCAAAAGCAAGAAGCCGAGCGAATTGCCATGAAGCTCGCCGAGCTGGAAAACGGACTGACCGGAAACATCAAGCGGCTCACCAATTTCTCGCCAGAGTATCGGCTCCGCGTTGGCAACTACAGGGTCCTTTTGAGGTTGAAGAAGCTACGGTTGTTGTGTACCGCGTGATGCACCGAAAGCACGTTTACGCCAAGAGGTGATCGATGAACCTGCATCCTCAGTTTATAGGACAGGATGGTTCCGAAGAGTACGTTGTCCTTCCCATCGAGGAATTTCGCGCTGTCGCAGAAGCTCTCGAGGACTATCAGGATTTGCAAGATCTCCGCAGCGCCAAGGAGGCGGAGGGTACAGCGGCTTCTGCTTCGTTGGCTGATGTCGTCAATCAATTGGAGCTAGGTAATGGCTAAAGAGAGTGCGTGGTGTCAGGTCTCCCATTGCACACTTATCGCTTCGCTCAGTGAGCCGAGCCGGGCATGTGGTACGAGTGGCGACCCCTGACATTCACGCGGCGATCCGTAGCGAAGCCAAGTAACGGGGCGATGACCTGGGGGCCACCGGGCCACTCGACCTGCTCATTTCGAAGCGGCGATCAAGCTGGGCGCCGTGGCCTTTGACCGAAAACGCGGTCGGCCCGTGGATTCGAAGCCACGCTGTCAGGCCGGAGGCCCGACCTAACAGTCGGCGGGTCCAGAGCAAGGCAGGCGGCAAACGCGCTTGTCAGTCCACTGTCCTGTTTCTACACTTCTCGCAACGATAAGCCGCGGCCCGACAAAGCTTTTCCCACTGGAGAGGACAGTGGGCGGGCCGGGCTCAGGTTTTGGCGTTCGCCTCGGCAGTCCAAGAACCCCAGATAAGCGCCAAATCACAGCGGCCGAGACGGGTATTTCAGATGGATAGGATTCGGCGACATCGCGAGCTTCGAGTGGGACCCAAGAAAGACGAGAGCAAATCAGCGTAGATATGGTGTCACCTTCGAGGAAGCATCCAACGCATTGCGTATTCGGCTTTCGGCGACCGGCCATGATTCAGACCATTCGGAGAACGAGGATCGCTTTGTCATATTTGGTGTTTCATCCCGAGGTCGCTAGCTTACGGTATCGCATACCGACCGAGGAAATACGATTCGGATCATATCCGCACGAATAGCAACAAGCGTTGAAAGGCAGATTTATGAAGAAGGTCAAAAAGGAGCCCGGTTTGAGCGTCACACGGCGCGAACATGCGCCTCCGCAAGCCAGGAAAACCGCCGGTCGATGGCTGAAAAATCGATATCCCGTTGCTTGTAGCCCCAGGTCTGGACGGTGTAGCGAGCAATAGCGCGCAGGTCTTCAGCACCTCGAGACGTAATCCGATCGCTGCGGCTCATCCCTCACGATCCATTTCCGCCAGCAGACCTTGAAGGGAGTCATTCTCGACGAACTCCCCACGACGCGCCTGCGTCTCGCCTTCGGCCAGGTGTTCACGCAGCGCAGCGAATCTGGCGTTGCGCTCCTCCATGTGACGCAGGGCATCGCGCACCACCTCGCTTGCAGAGCCATAACGACCGGTCGCGATCTCGTTCTTGATGAAGACGTCCCAGTGTTCCCCTAGGTTCAGGGATGTTGTCGCCATGAGACACCTCCTATATTCGTTTGGAGGCCGCGAGGTCAGGTCTTGTAATGCCATATTTTGGCGTTCGGTGCAGGAGATCGCCACGCACCTCGACGTGAACGACTCGACCCTCAGTCGAGCCGTGCGCCGGTGCAAGCGCGCCGATGCCGGCTCGGCCGAACCTGGGTCGAGCGATCGAATACGTGGTTGCATGGGCTGACGCCGCAGTCTCGTGGACGTCACGCCTCCGATCCTCGCTCCTGTCGGAGACTCAGGGAAGGCCCGATCCCTCGGATTGCCCGCCGCCTGCGACTCCGTGGTACGTCACCCTATTTTCGCGCTATTTTCACGTCGCCCGATCTTCCGGCCTGATCTGACTTGACTGCCCGCAGACACAACCTCTTAATTCGAAGCGATTGGCAGCACCTCGGAGTCTCAAATGGACAAACAACTGGTTAGAGACCGCATCACCACAAATCCCGCTCAATGCGACGGGCGCCCTTGTATTCGCGGCATGCGAATCCGAGTCGTCGATATCCTCAGAGATGCTCGCGGAAGGCGTGTCCGCCCCGGAGATCCTCACGGACTTTCCGGATTTTGAGCCCGAGGACATTCAAGCCTGTTTGCTCCTGGCCGCAGAGCGCGTCGACATCCCGCGGCTGGTCGCGTGACGATCGGGCTTGATGCTCAATTGCCGCCGGCCCTTGCAACCTGGCTGGCAAGTACATTTGAGATCCGATGCCTAGCCGCAAGTGATCTGGGGCTGAGGGACAGCGATGACCGGGAGATTTTCCAAGCGGCTCGCGACCAAGGCGATGTCGTCATCATGAGCAAGGACAGCGATTTCGTGGAGCTCGCCTTGCGACTCGGTCCGCCGCCACGCATCCTATGGCTCACCTGCGCCAATGTCACCAATCCCCACCTGCGCCGCATCCTGGCCGAGGTGCTTCCGGACGCCATGACGATGCTGGAGGTGTGCGAAGTCGTCGTCGAAATAGGCGACCGGAACGCGTGATCCTGCGGTTGACGATCGAGATGGCAGCGATCATGCCGTCAGGTACGCTCAGAGGGCGGCCTCGCCTGTTCGCTTCGCCCATGACACGAAGGCGCCCTAGCGGCGGATGCCGCCGGCGGACACATCCGGACGTGACATCGGTGACTGCTTCGGCCTAGACTGATTTGGCGCCTGCACGATCGTCCGGGCCGCCACCCCTCTGCTCCCGGGGCAATGATGTGACCCGCCCCCGGTTACCGCCCTGATCTTACGACGTGGAAACGCAGCGAAACGGGCATCGATAAGTGGGCTTGCTCGAACCATCCCGGCTCGCCTCCAACTCAGCGGCAACCAACATGCAGTTTCGTATCGGCTTCGAATGGAATGCCAGTGTCCCGCCCGGCCCAACGCCGATGATCCCGGCGCTCTGCATCCAGGATTCGCGGGCGTCCGACTTCGGGCCAAACACGCCTGAGGGCTTGCAGGTCTGGACGGACGAGGTCGCCGGGCCATGACCTACTGCGTCGGTGTCAAGCTCGACGAGGGCCTGATCTTCGCCAGCGACTCGCGCACCCATGCGGGCGTAGATAACTACTCCAAGTTCTGCAAGATGACGGTGTTCGAACGGGCGGGCAACCGGGTGCTGGTGCTGCTCAGCTCGGGCGGTCTGGCCGCCACGCAGACGGTGATCAACCTGCTGCGTCGGCGTGCCGCCGGAGAGGCGCCACATCTCTGGAGCGTCGACTCCATGTTCGACGTGGCCAACCTGGTGTCGGACGCGATGCGCGATATCGAGCGCCGCGACGGGCCCTTCCTGGAGACCGGCGGTCTCAAGTTCAACGCATCCTTCATTCTCGGCGGCCAGATCGCCGGCGAAGAGATGCGGCTGTTCCGGATCTATGCCGAGGGCAACTTCATCGAGGCCGGCACCGACACCAACTTCCTGCAAACCGGAGAGGCCAAGTACGGCAAACCGATCCTCGACCTGGGCGTGGGCTCCGGGGCGACGCTGGAGGACGCCACCAAATGCGTGCTGGTGTCGTTCGACTCGACGATGCTCAGTAACCTCTCGGTCGGCATGCCGATCGACCTGCTGTGCTACGCCCGAGACAGCCTGCGGGTCACGATGAAGCGCCGCTTCGGCGAGGGTGACGTCTACTTCGACGCGCTGACCCGGCAGTGGCTCGAGGGCACGCGCAAGGTCTTCCGCGCCCTGCCGCCGCTGGAGTGGTAGCGACCGAGCCGATGGCGTAGCTCGGGAGATGCCGAACCGCCGTCGGCAAGCGCGTGGACTGGAGACGGACCGCGGTTTCCCCTTTGTAGAGGGATAGACCAAATTGACCCGCAGCACCCTCGGCTTCTTGGTTTCCCGACTTGCCCCTCCCCGTTCAGAGACCGACCACGACGGCGATCTGCATTTGGAGCCGATCGCTGCTCAGGACGAATCCTCCGTTTGCGGTACCGCGGATTGTCGAGATCAACGTGTTGGGTAGGGCGTCGACGAAGAGATTACGGCAGGGGGTCCAGAGAGCGGTTGACGGCCAGGGCAAGCGCCGCATAGAACCGGTGAGGATCGACGCGTGGTTCGCCAAGGCATTGATCGGAGTACGGCAGCTATTTACAGCCGATTGCTGCCAAAACCAACGCGAGCTAATGCCGCGTCATTAGGTAAACCTTTTCTTCCATTGGCATCTCGGGTTCGCCGGGATTCTCCGGATCTCTCGTGATGCTGTTTTGTCCATGCAACAGGTCAATCCGATAGCGCGCACCATAGAGCGATTTTACTTCGCTATCGATCGTTGACACCGAGTTGAAGTGCCGCTCGTCCGGCGTCTCGATGGTGATCAACAGGATCTCGGTCTTTTTCGGCAGTGTCTCCGCGAAATGGGTAATGTAGCGCTCCCGAACACCAGCCGGCAATGCCGTCAATGCCGCGCAGTCGTAGAGCGCTTTGACCTCGCCGAGATCCTTTGATGTTAGATCGAAGATGTCCCCACACCAGACCTCGGCGCCCTCATGCCACCAACGGACGAATCGCCCATGCCGTTCGCGGTTTGGTACAACGTGGAGGGCTTCGAAGTAGGCTTGAATCGCGATGTCGCTTAGCTCGATCCCGATAACGCGAAAGCCCATTCGGCCGATCCAGTTCATATCCAGACTCTTACCGCATAAAGGCACGATAATATGATCCCCAGCGGAAAGAGTCAGCCTAGATAAGAACCTCTGGAGCAGGGGATTGACGATGTCTTGATGGAAGGCAATGTCATTCCGCTCCCATTTTGCTTTCCAAAGCCGGTTGCTCATAAGCCTCTCCCGATTCAAATCGAAGCGCAGGTTGTTGCATATCTTTCCGCCGATCTCCCGACACACGCGATTTTGCGCGACATCGGCTCGGGTCTTTGGCTGGGACGAGCCAAGCGAACCCAGGTCATGCCGCGCCCATATCCGAACCAACCGATGCAGGTACAGGTTTGCCAGTGGCGCAACCCTTTTTTGATTTGGGGCGTTCCCCGTCGATTCCCATTCCTGCCAGTCGGTGGGCGTCTGGAGAAATACATCTATCCTGTTGCCGTGCGATCTGCAACATGCTGCCATGTTTCATGAGCGCGATCGGGTCAGACAAACGGGTCTTGTCATCCACCATTCACGCTCTGGGCTGTCTCCACGCCCGCCGGCTATCGCGCCTGGCTGATTGCCGGCGGGCTGCTGCATCCTCGCCTTCGGACTCTTTCCGTCGGTAGATGCGATGCCCCCATGCTGGTGAGCCATCGTCCGGGTGGTCGGTCTGGCGGATGCCTGACATGCTCGACCCCGGTACTTAACCTGACGCTACCCAGCCCATCACAAAACCCGACACATCGGGGAGGGGTCGGGTTAAGAATGAGCGGCAACGTTGCAGGTTGCGACTGAAGATTAGGTTACTGACGATCTCGCCCATCAGGGCACTGAGTCAGGCGCTGCTGATCGCCGCGCTGGTGGCGGTGCCCGTAGTGTTCGTGCTCGGGCGCTGGCTGGTTCCGACCCCGCCATCCCGTCCGAATCGCTACGATCCGCTGGCGAGCGCGCTGGTTGCCCCGACGCCTGGTGCCCAGCGCGAAAGCGGACAAACTGACACCTAGGGTGCTCGAACTGATCGCCTCCTAGGCCGCCGCCCGCCGGTCTCGAGATCCGGAAGCCGCTCCGTCCTCCCCGGACCGTCGCGAACCAAAACGGTTCGCGTGACCGGGACGATCTCGTCCGCCGGCATCCGGACCCGCCGCGCGTGCTCTCGGAGCGCCTCATCGTCCACGTCCTGACAAACGCAGAGGGCTCCTAAGCGTCCATACGACTCCGTTACCACGTAGCTGCGGATCCACCGCACCTGATCGGGCATCTGGTCACTTCCGAGTCGGCTAGACAGCTCGGCCGTCTGCTCCGATTCCCGCACGAATCCCCATGCACTGCGTCGGCGAATCATGAAAGTGCCCATTCGTCTCTCCTCTGGATCGGCGGACCGGCCCGGCCGATGCGCAGACACCGGCCCGATGCAGAGCGATACAGAAACACAACAGCCCGAAAGCAAGACGACGACCCGCCGAAACCCGCCCGATACCTCCGACGCCTAGTCTTCTCGGTAAGCAAGTCGATCACGCCAGATCACCGAGGAGGCCCAAGATGACCGTTCAACAACTGCAAACCAAAGCCGGTCT
Organism: Thiocapsa sp.; assembly: GCA_041741175.1. Classification (GTDB taxonomy): domain Bacteria; phylum Pseudomonadota; class Gammaproteobacteria; order Chromatiales; family Chromatiaceae; genus Thiocapsa. The sequence goes on from JBGSKP010000258.1 coordinate 20,073, forward strand.
CGAATGGTGGGGCTCGCAAGAGCTGCAACGGACCTACCCCACACCCGAGTTCTACTGGAGGGAGAAATACCAGCGGGTCTACTGCCCGGAGTGCCGGGCCGATGCGCGACTCCTCCACGACGCGCGCCCGATCCCCTTCGGTCGGTCGAGTCGCTTCCTCCACTGATGACCCGAACCGCTCTGCCGGTAGTCCCGGCCCAGCCCGCTCGTCCACGCCGTCGATCCGCACCTGCGCCCGGAGACAGACTCATGCACCCGACATCCCCAACCCCGAAGACGATCGGCCTCACCACCCTGGCGATGATCGCCTTCGCCATGAACTCGCTGCTCTGCCGCATGGCCCTGGGCGAGGGCCTGATCGACGCGGCTAGCTTCACCCTGATTCGGCTCGGCTCGGGCGCACTCGTCCTCCTGCCCTTGGTGGCCTTAGCGAGACGTGCGGCGACGCCCGCTCGGCCCGACTGGATCGCGTCCGTCGCCATGTCCGTCTATATAATCTGCTTCTCCTTCGCCTATCTCGCGCTCGGGGCCGGGTCGGGTGCGCTGATCCTGGCCGGGTCGATCCAGATGACGATGCTGATCGCCGGCCTTCGCTCGGGCGAGCGGCTTCGGCCCGCGGGCTGGGTCGGACTCGGGCTTGCGG
>JBGSKP010000259.1:0-6230 GCA_041741175.1 Thiocapsa sp.
GAGGCGGTCCCGGCGCATCGACTCGAGCGCCCGCACCCGCCCCTCGTTGCGGGTGCGACGGGCCTTGATGCCCTGGCGGATCCAGACCTCCTCCTCGGCGAGCTTGCGGTCGAATTGGGCCGCAGCCTGGGCCTCGGCGTGCAGACGCTCTTCGCGCCGACGCAGATAGTTCGCATAGTCGCCGGGCCAGTCGGTGACAAGGCCGCGATCAAGCTCCAGGATCCGCGTTGCCACGCGCTGAAGGAAGCGCCGGTCATGGGTGACGAAGAGCAGAGATCCCGGAAAGTCGATCAGAAACTCCTCAAGCCAATCGATCGCGTCGATATCCAGATGGTTGGTCGGCTCGTCGAGCAGCAGCAAATCCGGCTCGGTCACCAGCGCACGGGCCAGCAGCACCCGACGCTGCAGCCCGCCCGACAAGGCCCCGAACCGCGCCTCCGGATCCAGCCCCAGACGGGTGATGACGCGCTCGGTGCGCTGCTCGATCTCCCAGCCGCCGCCATCTTCCAATTGCTGCTGGACGCGCGCCAGACGCGTCAACGCCTCCTCGCTCGGGCGCGCACCAAGGCCGTGGGAGAGCTTGAAATAGTCGCGAAGCAGCACGCCCAGATCACCGAGACCCGCGGAGACGACCTCGAAGACCGAGCCGTCCTCGCCGCGCGGGATCTCCTGGGTCAGGCGCGCCACCTTCAGTCCTGCAGCGGCGCGGATCTGACCGGAGTCGGCCTGGATCTCGCCGTCGATGATCCGCAGCAGGGTCGACTTGCCGGCACCGTTGCGACCGATCAGACAGATCCGCTCGCCCCGCTCGATGTTGAACGAGACATTCTCAAGCAGCGGCGGCAGGCCGTAAGACAGGGCGACGGAGTCGAGGCTAAGCAGGGTCATCGGAAATCCTGATCAAAGGGACGTCGGGGTCAAGGGGGTTGGTGGCGCCGGGCAGCGGGGACTCACGTTAGAGACAGCGAGCACTCGGCGCAACCCTGTACGCCCGAAATGCTCTCTTCTGTCCGATCGGCTACACTTGGTCATCGGGTGTGTTGGGCACCAAACGACGAGACTCAGACGAGCCACATGGTTAAAAGTGTCACGCTACGCGACGCCTGGTCGGGTGAGGCCGACTGCCTCAATTGCTCGCTTCGAACAACGGTTCTCTTTGCCGGGTTGACCGAAGCGGATTTTGAGCGAATCCACGATCCAATCGACCAGTTCAGTCTGAAGCCCGGCACCAGCCTGTATCGGACCGGTGATCCGGCCGACCACATGTTTACGGTACGCACCGGCGTGCTGAAGCTGGTGCAGTACCTCCCCGACGGCAGTCAGCGCATCGTCCGCATCCTGCGCACGACGGACGTGCTGGGTCTGGAGACGATGCTCGAGGGCAGCAGCTATCAGCATGAGGCCGTGGCGCTCCAGCCAACCGAGGTGTGCCGCATGCCCGGACGACTGGTCCGGGATCTTGCCGCCAATAATCCGGAGCTGCATCGCGAACTCATCTCGCGCTGGCAGCGCGCCCTGACAGAAGCCGACGCCTGGCTGACCGAGCTCTCGACCGGCTCCGCCCGTCAGCGAATCGCGCGACTCCTGCTGCGCCTGGTGCGCGATCGCGAGAGCAGCGCCTGCCAGCTGTTCAGCCGCGAGGACATGGGCGCGATGCTCGGAATCACCACCGAGACCGCGAGCCGCACGATCGCCGAGTTCAAACGCCAGAGCCTCCTGGTCGAAACCAACCCCAACCGCTTTCTGCTCGACATCCCCAACCTCAAGCGCATCGCCGAGGAGTAGTGTTTAACCGCGTCCGGCGCGATACGCATTGCCTTCGCAAGGGCCAGATGTTTCGCGCACCCGACACGCCGCAGCAGACGCGTTTTAGGAGGATCAAAAGAAAAGGATTTTCCATACTGAACCGCGTCCCCGCCGGGATCTCCGGTGCGCTCCATCGCCTTCATCCACTACCGGGATCCGCACACTCCACAGACGCGGTTCAGCGGAGTTGACCGATTTCAATGTCTTGAAGCCTGTCCCGCGCCAATGATGGCACCCTTCGCGGTCTCGCACCGCCACTTCGTCGGGACAGGGAGGACAGATCATGAAACAGACCCTGGTGCAGGAACAGTTTCCGATCTACACACTGAAGCTAGACCGAGACGAGACGCCGTTCGCGTCGGCCAATGCCATCTGTGACTATTTCAGGGCATGTATCGAGGCCCATCCTTCGGCCATCTTCATTGCCGAGTTCGACCACCTCGCCCACACGCGATCGCTGCCGGAAGGCCGGGTCGGCAACGGCATCCGGACGGCAAAAAACCTGATCTTCTGTTTCGGCATCACGCTTCCGAACGCAGCGTCGCTTGCACTACGCCCCCGCTCGATCGGTATCGCCGAGACCGACGACGGCTTTGTCGTCACCTTCGTGGAATCGCCCATGCCGGTCGCCAACGCGGCGATGGAGGACTGGGCGACGCGCCTGCGTCAAACAGAAGCGGTGCCGGCCTCAGTCCGGTGCCCCGGCCAAGCCATCACCCAACCGATCACCCAACCCGCATAGAGATTGACATTCATGAACAATAACAGCGTCCTGGCCGTCTTGAGCACGACGAAGGCGATGCGGATCGCCGTCACCAGCCAGAACTTCAGGACGATTACCGGGCATGCCGGAAAGAGCCGTCGCTTCATCATCTACGAGGCGGACGCCGAGGGAAACCCAATCGAGGTCGATCGACTCGATCTGCCGATGGAGCTGTCACTGCATGACTACCACGGCGAGGATCACCCCTTGTTCGAACTCAAGCTGACCGCCATCGTCACCCAGGGCGCGGGACATGGCTTTGTTCAACGTCTGGCCGGCCACGGGATCCAGGTCATCACCACCAGCGCAACGGATCCGCTTCAGGCCGTCTCCGCGATCCTCGGCGGCCAACCCCTTCCGGCGGCGGCTCCCCACACGCATGACCATGGCGAAGGCGCGCACCGCCACGATTGACTCAACGCCCAGCCGCCGGCTGGGACTCTAAAACACAGGTTGCGATTCGTCGTCTCCGGGGGAAGATCGCCATGCTTGACAGCACCATGATTGAGCTTTCGCGGTGGCAGTTTGCCATGACCGCGCTGTATCACTTCCTTTTCGTGCCGCTCACACTCGGCCTCGCCTGGATCCTGGTGATCATGGAGAGCGTCTATGTCATGACCGGACGCGAGATCTACCGGGACATGACGAAGTTCTGGGGCAAGCTCTTCGGCATCAACTTCGCGTTGGGCGTGACGACCGGGCTGACGATGGAGTTCCAGTTCGGAACCAACTGGTCCTATTACAGCCACTATGTCGGCGACGTCTTCGGCGCCCCGCTCGCCATCGAGGGCCTCATGGCCTTCTTCCTGGAGTCGACCTTCATCGGACTGTTCTTCCTCGGCTGGGAGCGCCTGTCCAAACGTCAGCATCTGGCCGTGACCTTCCTCATGGCGCTGGCATCCAACCTCTCCGCACTCTGGATCCTGATCGCCAACGGCTGGATGCAGAACCCGGTCGGTGCCGAGTTCAGCTACGAGACCATGCGGATGGAGATGACTGACTTCCTGGAGGTCATCTTCAACCCGGTCGCCCAGGTCAAGTTCGTCCACACGGTGGCTGCCGGTTATGTCACGGCATCCATGTTCGTGCTCGGCATCAGCTCCTGGTACATGCTCAAGGGGCGGGATCTGGCCTTTGCCAAACGCTCTTTCTCGGTCGCCGTCGGCTTCGGCCTGGCTTCCATCTTCTCGGTCATCCTGCTCGGGGACGAATCCGGCTACGAGGTCGGCGACGTGCAGAAGGTGAAGCTCGCGGCGATCGAGGCGGAATGGCACACCGAGGCCGCGCCGGCCGGATTTACCATCATCGGCTTCCCGAGCAACGAGGACGAGGAGACCCACGGGGCAATCAAGGTTCCCTGGCTCCTCGGGCTGATCGCCACCCGCTCGTTCGACACCGAGGTCAAGGGACTGAAGGACCTGATGCGTGACCACGAGATCCGCATCCGCAGCGGCATGATCGCCTACGACTATCTGCAACGCCTGCGCCGCGATCAGGACACCCCGGCCAACCGCGCGGTGTTCGATGAGCATAAAGACGATCTCGGCTACGGCCTCCTGCTCAAGCGCTACACCGATGACCCGAGCCGGGCCACCGAGGAGCAGATCCGCATGGCGGTCAAGGACTCGATCCCCGAGGTCGCGCCGCTCTTCTGGAGCTTCCGGGTGATGGTCGCAGCCGGTTTCTGGATGCTCGCACTCCTGCTTCTGGGCTTTTACTTCAATGCCAAGCGCGTCATCCAGGATAAACGCTGGCTGCTGCGACTCTTCCTGTGGAGCATTCCGGTGCCCTGGATCGCCGTGGAGACGGGCTGGTTCGTCGCCGAGTTCGGCCGCCAGCCCTGGGCGATCGGCGAGGTACTGCCGACCAGTATTGCGGCCTCAAGCCTCACCGCGACCGATCTGATGATCAGCATCTCGGCATTCATCCTCTTCTATACGGTCCTGCTGATTATCGAGATGTTTTTGATGTTCAAGTTCGGACGTCAGGGGCCCAGCTCACTGCATACGGGCCGCTACCACCACGAGCAGGCGACGAGCGTCACGTCACATCCACCTACGGCAAGCGGCCCGGCACCCGTGCTCGCACCGCAGAAACGGCAAGACTAGGGGACCGATCATGATCATCGACTACGAAGTCCTGAAGTTCATCTGGTGGGTGCTGGTCGGCGTGCTCTTGATCGGCTTCGCCGTGACCGACGGCATGGACATGGGCGTCGGCGCACTCCTGCCCTTCCTGGGCAAGACCGACGATGAACGACGCGTCATCATCAACACCATCGGCCCGCACTGGGACGGCAACCAGGTCTGGCTGATCACGGCCGGCGGCGCCATTTTCGCCGCCTGGCCATTGGTGTATGCAACCGCCTTCTCGGGGTTTTATTTCGCCATGCTGCTCGCGCTCTTCGCGCTCTTCTTCCGCCCGGTCGGCTTTGACTATCGCAGCAAGATCGCCGATCCACGCTGGCGCAGTGCCTGGGATTGGGGGCTCTTCATCGGCGGCGTGATACCAGCGCTGGTCTTCGGGGTCGCCTTCGGCAATCTGCTGCTGGGTGTGCCCTTCCACCTCGACGATATGCTCAGGTCCTACTACACCGGCAGCTTCTTCGGACTCTTTCATCCGTTCGCCCTGCTGGCCGGCATCCTCAGCGTCACCATGCTGACCATGCACGGTGCAGTCTGGCTACAGGTGCGGGCCGCCGAACCCATCGCCTCCCGTGCGAAGGCCGCCGTCAGGCTTTTCGCGCTGATCAGCATCGCGGTCTTCGCGCTCGCCGGGGTCTGGCTGATCATCGGCGTCGACGGCTTCAAGGTCGTCTCCATGCCCGCGCTCGATGCGACACCCAATCCGCACACCAAGGAGGTCGTCGCGGACTCCTGGGCCTGGTTGTCCAACTATGGCGCCCATCCCTGGACCCTGCTCTTCCCGCTCCTCGGCTTCGCAGGTCTCTGGGCCACCATGCGTCTGGCCGCCACCGATCATCCGGGCTGGGGTCTGGTCACCAGCAGCCTGGCACTGACCGGCATTATCGTCACCGCCGGCGTGAGTTTGTTTCCATTCATCCTGCCGTCGCGTACCGATCCGAACAGCAGCCTGATCGTCTGGGACGCCGTCTCAAGCCATCTGACCCTGACGGTCATGTTCTGGGCCGCGGTCATCTTCATCCCGTTGATTTTGGCCTACACCACCTGGACCTACCGAAAGATGTGGCGACGCGTCACGGTGGAAGAGATCAAGGCGCAGGAGCACCTGGCCTACTGACGAACGACCGCACGCGGGTCACCTAAAGATGACCCGCGACCATCGATCAACGAGAGGATACCCTCATGTGGTACTTCGCTTGGCTTCTGGGTGTGCTGCTGGCGCTGGCCTTCGGCGTCATTAACGTCATGTGGTTTGAGTCCGAGCAATGCCTCGGCGAGGCGAACGATTCGCGTTAGACGCCGGGGCAACGCGGACGCCTGATTCCGGTACCGGTCCCGAATGCTGCCGGCCTCGTCATCCGACAGCATCGGCTCTTCACCTCAGTCCGGATCGGCGCGGCGCCGTGGTTTGACTGCGTCGCTCCCGATCCATCTGCATCCGCAGACGCTGGCTCTGCTGCGCTGCTTCCAACTGCATCAAGCGCCCCTGTAAGCTCGCTGGGCCGGTCTGCGTCGCC
>JBGSKP010000260.1:0-11503 GCA_041741175.1 Thiocapsa sp.
GTCTCGGCGAGGGTCTCCAGACGCTGCGGATGCGCACGCAGAAGGTCGAGCGCGGCGCGGATCTCGCGCTGCACCAGATCGAAGGGCAGGTTGCCGCTCGGCTCGCATTGCAGCAGGTCGGCGGTGCTGTCGTCGCTCAGCCACTGCGGATCACTGCGTCCACGCACCGCCAGGGTAACCGTCTCTTCGGCCATCAACTGATGCGGCTGACGTCGGCGGACATAGCTCAGTTGATGACGCAGGCGCAGCAGATAGACGGTGGTCACGATATCGACGGCGGCCGTCACCGTGACGGCGCAGCGGGCGGCAACCGAGCGATCGCCTTGCAGGGCATCCTCAAGCAGGTGGTCCGCCAGCAAGGTGACAAGCGGATGGCTGCGATGCAACTGGCTGAAATCCAGCGTCATGGGTTTGTCCATGGCCTCGTCGGCGAGGCGCAGGCGCAGGGATTCGGGCAAATGCCGGGGCAATAATCGAAAGTGACCATGACGCACCGGCTCCAGCGGCGCATTGAGTTGAGCACAGGCGCTGCGCACGAAACGCTGCACATCCGCTTCGCTGCCGAGTGCCTGTTGCTGCTTTTGCCACTCCGGCATGACTTCTTCGGGCTTGATCCGGCGCTGGGCAAAGACCGTGCGGTTGGCCTTCGCCTTTTCGAGGGCGTCGGTCCATCGGGCATGAAGCGGCGCCAGGGCCTGCTCCGCCTCGCCGAAATCGAAGGCGAGCTGCCCCGGCCGCCGCGATGCCTCGCTGCGCCGCATCAAGGCGGCCTTGACCAGCGCCTGGCTGATGCGCTGCTCGTCTTCCGGCATCGGCACGAGCACGCCAAGTTCCTTCTGGATCGCCTCGCCCTTGCGCAGGATCACGTTCAGGACGAAACCGTCGACCGGGTTGTCGTGACCGTAAAGCATGGTGCAACGGACTTCTTCGGCGACTTGTCCGAAGCGGTCGACCCGGCCTTCACGTTGTTCGTGGCGCGTGGGATTCCAGGCGAGATCGTAGTGGACCACGGCCGTGAAGAGATGCTGCAGGTTGATGCCCTCCGACAGGCAATCGGTCGCGACCAGGATCCGCTGGTCCGCCTCGTCCATGGCCTCGACCCGCTCGCGGCGCTCCTCGGGCGTGTACTCACCGGTCACGGATTCAACCCGTGCCTTGGGAAAGCGCAGCCGCAGCTCCTCGGCGACATAGTGGGCGGTGGCCACATAGCGGCAAAAGACCACGACCTGGTAGCCCTCCCGGGTCAGGCCATCGAGATGTCGCGTGAGTGTCGCGAGCTTGGGATCACCGGCCTGACCCGAGAGTCTCCGGGCCTCGGCGATCAACGCCTGCAAATGGCTAGCGTCCTGAAGCTGGGCGGGGGGTTCCAGGTCGCTGCCCTCCAGATCGTCCGCCTCCCCGTCGTGCAGGCGCTCGTCGGTCAAGAGCTCGTCCTTCAGCAGGGCTCCTTCCATGCGCGTGGTCAGGGCCTTCACCGCCGCCGCGGGGGAGGAGGCCACGCAGCGCAACAAGGCCAGTGTCGCGTACCAGATTAGACGAGAGGCGCCGGTGTCGGTCTGCTCGACCGACTCGGCCAGCTCTCGGCAATAGGTTTGCACGGCATCGAAGAAGGTGCCCCATTCGCCGGAAAGACCATCGGTGATCTCGGTCTTCATCCGTCGGGGGAAAGTGCGACCGCCCTGCGACGCGCTCTGCCACTCCTCGATGTCCTTGCGCCGACGCTGCACGAAGTGGCGCGCCAGTTGCTGGCGCAGTGGGTCGTTGGCGGAGGTGCGATGCTGGAGCCCCGAAAAGACCGGATCCAGGAGTGAAATCAGGTTGTAGAAGGCGACCTCGTCGCCGGAATGCGGGGTCGCCGTGAGCAGAATCAGATGCCGATCGGGATCCGCGGAGAGACGCTTGAGCAACTCGAAACGTAATTGCTTGCCCTGGCTGTTGCTGGCGCAGGTATGGGCCTCGTCGACCAGGACGCACTCGGGCGCCGTGGCGAGAAAATGCTCGCGATGCCGCTCGCTCTTGATGTAATCCAGGCTGACCACGACCACCGCGTGGTGATCGAATAGGCTGACCCCGTGCGGCAGGTCGCGCTCGATCCGGCCGGCACTCGCCGAGGTGAGTGCCACGGCATGCAGATGAAAGCGCTGTTCCAATTCAGACTGCCACTGCTCGACCAGATGGGGCGGGCAGAGAACGGCAACGCGGCGGATCTCGCCCCGGTCCAGCAGCTCACGGGCGATCAGTCCGCCCTCGATCGTCTTGCCGATGCCGACGTCGTCTGCAATCAGCAGGCGGACCGTCGAGAGCCGAAGTGCCATCAACAGCGGAACCAGCTGATAGGCGCGCGGCTCGACCGCGATGTTCCCGAAGGAGCGGAAGGGTCCGCCCCCGGCGCGCAGCTTCAGACGCAGCGCATCGCGCAGTAACAGCGCGGCTGAATGTTGGCCAGTGCGTTGCGGGTCGGGCCAAGGAAAGGTGGCCGGCTCGACCGGATTCAACTCCAAGTCCGGGATCAGCGCAACGATGTCCTCGTCGGCACCGCCGAGGGGCCGCAGGCGGAGCCAATCCGGTTCGGAATCGGCCTGGACCACCCATTCACGGCCGCGCGCCCGGATGAGATGACCGGGGAGAAACTGATTGCCTGGCTGATTCATGAGACGGTCTCTGCCTTGGCGAAGACATCGGGCGCGGCGGCGAACCGCTCGTCCCACTGGCTCGGATCCGAGCAATCCAGCACGCGCCAACCCTTGTCCGCGAGGCCCGCTTGGACCGCATGGCCCGGCGGCTCCAGGAACACCAGTGTGCGCGCCGACTTATACTGCCCGGCGGCGATCGCCTGCCCGGCAAGGACCGACACGCGGATCGCGTCAGGCCGGCGCAGTCCTGCGGTATCCAGAGCCCGCAGCCAATCCGCCAGGCGGGCGTCTCCGTCGAGCGGCTGATCGTTCATCGGGTGTGGCGCCGGCTCTTCCGCCTTCAGCGCCACCTCCGCATTGGCCAGGGCGACGAGCACCCGTAGCGCGTCGGTATTGCGCCGGTTGATGTTGTCGTGATCCGGTTGGTTGAAGTAGGAGAGCAGGCACTGATAGCACCCGGCCTCGCAGATGCCGAGACCGTCCCGGCGCTGTTCCAGATCCGCGAGCGCCTCCAGTGTCCAGTCGCCCGCGGGCGGATCGTGATGCATCAGGCGCAGGGCAGCGTCGGCCACCTGACCCAAGCTTCGCGGCTCGGTCGCGAGCCTGGTCAAGACCCCGGCCCCCCCCTCCGCCGCTTCATAGAACATCAGGGCCTTGCGGGCGTCCGCGTTCGGCAGGGGTTCGGCGACGAGTTCGGACTCCTCGATCTGAAAGGTCATCTCGATACCGCGCTTCAACGCGGCCTGCAGGGTGGCCATGGCCTCCAATGACAAGGATTGCAGCAGGGGAGTCAGGATCAGCAGGTTGCGGTGATCCTCGACGAAGGGAACGATTCTCTGATTCGGAACCTTGTCCAGCAGGGGATCGTCGCTTTCACCCGCCTCCGCGTCGGCGTTCGGATCGTCCTTTCTGCTCCAGGTGCCGGTGATGGGATTGATATAGAAGCCGAGCTGATTCTTGTCCTTACGACGACGCCAGCCACGATTGATACGCCACAGGCGTGCGGCCGAGGTGTAGACCAGATGAGCAACGCCCTCCTCACCCTGCCGCACCAATGCCTCGTCTTTATGAACGACACCGTCGGCGCCGGGCAGAAAGCGATAGGTGGTCTGAAGATCGAAGCCCTGGCGCTGGCGGTCCTCGTCGTTGATGGAGATGCGCTCGACCGGGAGGGTCTCGACCGTTTCGATCCGATACAGCTCCTTCACCCAGTCCCCGTCGGTCAACAGGGCGCCGCAGTTCTCGCAGCAGTCGACCAAGGGCTCCCCCGCTCCCGGCTCACCGAGGTGCCCGTAGCCGCACTGGCTGCAGATCCGCGACGCGATTGTGCTGAGCTGGCTGTCGCCGGAGACGTGATCTGCCGATCCGACATTCAGCTTGGCACGCACGACACGATACATGCGGCCCTGATGATAGATCAGGCTGCGCGGACCGAACTCCGAGAGCGCAAGAAAGCGCGGTCGGCTGACCATGCTGCCCTCGTCGTCTTTTCCCCCGGTAGAGACCGAACCACGGGCCGGAATCCATGCCATCAGCGGCAGGCGCGGAAAGTTGTATCCGGGCAGGAACCCCTGGCTGGCCAGATAACGATAGGTGTAGAAGTCCGAGTTTTGGGTGTTGCCCGTCTTCAGCAGCACGGCAAACTGGCGCGCCGCGTCGCCGTAGCGGCGGCCGGCATTGTGCCGCTCGCTTGCGGAGGCGGTGTGGCTCTTGACGATCCGATCGGCCATTTCCATTTGCTTGCGCGTGGCGTCGAACAAGACACGCCAGCGCTCCAGCGCCGCGGAGAGCGCATGCGGCGATGCGTCGATCACGCGGTCGACGTAATCCTTCGAAAACCAGGGGCTGCCCCGGATGTCATCGGCCAGCTGCGCAATGATGTCCCCCGCGCTGTGTCGGGCTCGCGCCAGGACGCGCGGATCGGCGAGCCGTTCTTGAAGTGCCTGCTGAACCGGCTTGCCCGGTTGATCGAGATCCAGCATCGGGGCGATGCTTTTATCCAGCTCCACCTCCGCGCAGGCCAACCAGACCGCATGAAGATGACTTTCCACCAGGTCCCGGTTGGCCAGGTCGAGCGTCGGTGCCTTGACCACGCCGTGGACCATCTGCCCGGCGTGGTGGAAGAACCACTGATCATGGGGGCTGAGCGCGGCGCAGTAGGTCAGCACCAGCGCCTGCTGGCCGGAGCGTCCGGCACGTCCGCTGCGCTGTGCGTAGTTCGCCGGGGTCGGTGGGACATTGCGCAGATACACGGTGTTGAGCGCCGAGATGTCGACACCGAGTTCCATGGTGGGTGAGCAATACATCACCGGCAGACGCTCCAGCGGTGCCTCGTGAGCGGGGACGGCTGCCCAGTCCTGACGGTCTTTCTCGGTGAATCGAAACCGCTGCTCGAGCAACTGTCGGCGGACACCGTCGACCTGTGCCGTGTGTTCCTGCGCCTCGAAGTCGAACAAGGGATGATTCGGCAGACGCAGGATGTCGGCAACACTCAGATAGAGCTGCCGAAAGAAGGCGTTCGGGCTCGCGGTGCTGCCCGGCTCGTCTTCGCCCACCAGACACCAATCCATCGCGGCAGCCTGGAGGCGCCAGCCGGTCAGGCCCTTCTCGATCTCCTGCTTCTGAACATACCCAGAGTTGACGGCGGCCTGCAGCAGGGCTTGGACCAGCTCGACCCATTGCTGCTCTTTCCAGGCGTGCACCTGAGCAGCGAACGGCGTCTCCCGCCAAAAGGGCGCTATACGCACCTGCTTCAACAAGCGCGAGCGAGGTCCGCCGGTCATCAGATCTGTGCGTGGCTTACCCCGATACTCGGGTCGCTTGCCGAAGACCAGGTGCTTGGCGGTCTCCAGATTCTCGTCGGCCGCAAAGGCCCATCGCTCGTTGAGATACGAGAAGGCGCTGGTGCGCGCCTTATCCTGTTCGACGGGATCCAGATAGCGGCTTTCGAGGCAGAGCCCCCGGCGCATCTCATCGAACACCGCCCGGCAGAAGGCGGCTCGGCTCGGCGGATCCAGCCTTTCGAGCACTGAGCCGACGTCCCCGAAATTCGCGGATCCGGCGCAGAAGTCGTCGAGCCCCCGATAGCGAATGGCCAGAAGGTTCAGCTGATCGAGATTCGGGTTGTTGAAGCGCCAGCCACGACGCAGATCCCGCAGCAGACGGTAGCCAATGATGAAGCGGAGGGTGCGTTGGGCCTCTTGGCGAGCCAGCCCCATCAGCTTTGGCGTGCGCAGATATTCGGTCAGGGTCGCGGCATCCACACGATCGAAACCGAGGGCCTTGAAGACCGCGTTGGCGAGGTCTTCCTCGGTCAAGAGTCCGCCTGTCTGTTGCAGGGCGCCGATCAGACCGGATCGCAAGGTCAGCAGAAAGACGAAATCGTTGAAATGGCCCGCCTGCAAGGCCGCGTCCTGGCGGTTGTCGGAGAAGCCCAGCAGCTTGCGCGGATCGGGTAGCCCCGGCGGCAGCTCGTCCTGCGCGAACAATTGTCTGAGGGCGCTCAGGGTCAGGATGGTGGTGGCCGACGAACGCCCTTCGCCGGACAGGCTTGCCAGCCGATTGATGTCCTTGCCGTGGGCCTCGTGGAGTTGCCCGCAATTGAGGCAGAACCGGAATTTGCCGGGGATATACCAGTAGCCCTCGCCGCGTCCTTCCAGACCCTGTGCGTCCACCTGTGTCGCGACGGGAACGGCGTGCTTGTAGGTCCGCTTGACCTTGGGCTGTGCCCGGCCGAGATCCAGCCAGGATTCCGGGAGATCGTCCAACGCACCGCTGTAGGTCTGGCCTTCCCGAGTCGGGCAAAGAAAGCCGAAACGAACGTCCTCGTCGTCATCGGCGGTCACGTCGTCGATCTCCCGAGGGGCGTAGCGAATCCCCGCCTGCTCGGAGCGCCAGACCGGGTGATACTCCTGTCCGCAATCGCGACAAAAATGGACCGGATAGAGCAGGACCGCCTCGTTCTGCCTGCCCGGTGCAAAACGCTGGGCATCCAGCGTGATGTGGCGTTGCCCGGCCGCTTCCAGCGTCGCATGCACCTTCCCCGGACCGCTGATGAACTGGTGCAGCTTGAAGGCAAACGGAGGAAATCCGCGCGGGGTGCGCACCTCGTGCGCCGCGATCAGGAAACGGCGGAGCCCGTCGCGGGCGGCATCCTCGGAGCACTCGGCGTCCTGCATCAAGCGTCGGCATGCCTCCTTCAAGGTCATGGGCCGAGCACGTCTTGGGGGCTCGCGGTCGGACAGCTCGATGCCGAGATTCAGCTCGACCCAGATCGCCAGGGGATCCGTCCGGAATGCCTCGAAGTCCGACCACTCGAACCGGTCGCGCTTCAGGCTTGAGGCGAGCAACGAACGGATCGCCGCGACATCCTTGGATGGATCGGTCACCCGCTCCAGGGTCTCGCCGATCACATCGTGCTCGGTAATCGGTGTTCCAAACAGCTTGCTTGCGACGGCCGCCACAGTCTTGTTCCGGTCGCACAGGTCGTCGGTGCTGGACATGGTGGCCGAGGTCCCGATGCAGATCAGATCCGTGGCCGCCAGTCGCTCGCGCAGCCGTCGAACCAGGAGCGCGACGTCCGCGCCCTGTCGTCCCCGGTAGGTATGGAGCTCGTCCAAAATCAGGAACTCAAGACCACGGCAGTGCTCGACGACGCGGCGATCGGTGTCCTCGTAACGCGTGAGGATCAACTCGAGCATCATGAAGTTGGTCAGCAGGATGTCCGGCGGATCGGTCGCGATGGCCTGGCGCTCCGCGGCGCTCTCCTGGCCCGTGTAGCGGGCAACCCTGAAGGGGCGATCCGATTCGGGGTAGCCGTGGAGAAACTTGTCCAGCTCCTCCATCTGGCTGTTTGCCAGGGCGTTCATCGGGTAGATGACAATCGCGCGCGTACGCGGGGCCGGGTCGGCCGCCTTTGCTTTGAGAATCCGGTCGATGACGGGAATGAAAAAGGCAAGGGATTTCCCCGAACCCGTGCCTGTGGTGACGACAAAGCTTTGCCGGTTCAGACCCTTGGCAAGCGCCTCGATCTGATGCGCATAAAGATGCAGCGGCTGTGGGGCGGCATCGGGCTTACCCGCCTTAAAGATCTCCGCACAAGCGAGGTGAAGCACTCCGTCCGCGGCGAGCTGCTGCACGGTTCCTTTGCGTCTGTAATTTGGATTGATCTGGATCAGCGGTTCCGGCCAATAGCGCCCGGCGTCGTATTGGCGCTTCACTTCGCTGTGAATATCCTCGGCGGCGATGCGCGTGAAGCTGCGCGAGAATTCGCTGTATTCCGCGATCAGGCGATCACGGAAGCTGAAGACGTTTTCCATTGCCATCTCGTCCTGTAGCCATTTCGATCATCCCGCCCACTGCGGGGAAATGTCATAAAGCGGGTCGCCAAACAGGACGGATATCGGTCTGCGAGAAATCCTCGCCCTTGAACAGCAGCGGGAGTCCGCGCACCTTGGCAAGCGCGTAACTGAACAGGTCGCCGTAGTTCAATCCGGCCGGGTGCCCACTGCCCCGACCGTAGGCGACAAAAGCCGCGAATGCCGCTTGCACCTTGGCTTTGCCGGGCGCCACCAACTCGAACATCGGCAGGCGCAGCAGATCGTCCACCAGCACCACCGCACGCTCTCTCCGTCGGCCATGCACGACCATGCGGGTTTCCAACACGGTCGGGCTACTGATTAGTGCGCGTGGCGCTTTTTGGATGATGTCGACAAAAACCTCGCGCTCCGGCTCCCCGAAGACGATCGCCACCAGCGCCGAGGTATCGATGACGATCATTCGGGGAGTCCTGCCTCATCCCAGGGAAGAGGATCGAAGGCGTCCGCTCGATCCGGGATGCGATCGAGCTGCGCCAGCAGCGCACGCATGCAGACGGTCGGCTCGGCAGCACCCTCGAGCTCTCGCAGCAGTTGATCGACCGCGCGCTCCACGGCAGCCGTCTTACTCAAACCGGTCACTCTCGCGAGCCGCTCGACCTTACCGACAACGGCGGGATTGGCGATTTGCAACGGCATGGCAAGGCCCTCGGTATTGAAATCAACATCGTCAATATAGGCATGCCTGCCGGTCATCGCAAACCCGAAACGGGCGTGACGGGCTTGTGAACTTCGCCGAGCTTGCTACCCGACGGCTTCGATTAGCGAACTGGTTGGACTCAAGATTCATGTCACTGCGGATGTTTATCCGTGCCCTGATCTAGGCTCAGTCCGTCGAGGGTTGTCCCCAAGGCGTCGATCAACCCGGATGAACCGACATCCCGCGCGACGAGCTTGGCGTTCAGTCGTGCGCAGCGCCGCTCTTTCAGGGGTCCCGGCGGAAGCTCGCAGGCGAGGGCGAGGGCGCGGCGCAGATCGCGCGTGCGGTGCTCGTGATATTTCGCAAGCTCGGTGCGCGCATCGGCATCGCCTTGCGCCCCGAGCTGCTCCCAGATCGCCCGCGCCTGATCCCAGTCGCTACGTCGACGATACAGGCGGGCCAAGTCCATAAGCCCGGTCGTGTCCAGGCGACGACGCTCGGACCGGAGCAGCTCGAATGCCCGATCGGAGCGACCTTGCGCCTGATGATAGGCAGCGACCGCACGGACATCCGCATCGAACGCCCCCGGGTCTGCGAAGACCTCGTTTAGACGGGAGATCAAGGCCGCAAGCGAGAGCAGATCCCAGCGGTTGTGACGCAGCACGCCGGCCAACGGCGTCACCTCACCTGCGCGCAACCAGGCCAGCCAAGCTGCAGGCGCCTCGGAACCCGGCAGGTCGTCCTTGCGCTTGAAGCCCAACAGACGCTGCTCCACGCTTGCGAGTCGGCAATCGGGCCAGACGCGACCGTAAGCGCGCCGCACCGGTTTGAGGAGATCCAGATGCGGCAGCGCCGGGAGCGGATCGGCCTGGCCGGACAGGCGAAAGCGTGTCGTGAGCAGCGGGATGTCGAAGGACAGGCCGTTGTAGCTGACGAGCAGACCAGCGCTCGTCAACTCGGCGGCGATCGCCTCCAGATAGGCCGGCTCCGAGTCGAGACGGGTCAGCAGGAACTGGCGCAACGTCCAACCGTCGTCCCGTGCGCGCAGCAGTCCGGTCATGAAGGCCCAGGTCCCCGTGCCACCGGCCAGGCCGCTGGTTTCGGTGTCCAGGCAGACGAGATCGGTCACTGTCGGGGAGTGAGCCACCGGTTCGGACTTAGGGCGAGGGGCGAGATGCGAGGCCGCTGTCACCCAGCCCCGATCGATCAAGGCGTCAATGGAAGAGTCGCCGCTTGGTCCCATCGACACCTGACCGTGTCGGCGGTGTCCGACAAACTGCCGCTCCAGACAGAGAACGCCGGGCGCGATCTCGACCGCTCCGACCGCTTCGGCCAGAATATGGGTTTGCGGTCCATGTGCACTCCCGGCACGCGTCTGTCCAACCGACAGACGCCGGAGGCGTGCGGCAAGCGAAGGGCGGTCGGCCGACGGGGACGAATTGGCGTCCGCTCCCTCCGGAGCGGGAGCCGGACCACGCAAGCGTTGAAGTCGCTCCTTTAGGTGCATCCAGCGCGCCGCCGCCGTTCAGCGCTGTTTTCGAAACGCCAAAGCATCGCGGTCGCCTATTTGACCGCTTCGATCAGCTCGATCTCGCGCCGGAGCATGTCATTGACGAGATCCCCTAGGCTAAGTCCCTTGGTCGATGCCCTCGCTTGGAGATAAGTCGCCAGGTCATCCCTCAGGGTCACCACGAAGGCAGCACGCTCCGCGAAGCGATTCGGTTTTGCCTTGGCGTAGTCGAGGTCATACTCCGACCGAGTCTCGTCATCCGATACGTTGTTCATAGTCGCATTGCTCTTTCGGAGTCGCTGGGCACAGCCTTCCGTGGATCCCAATCGAATGTCAGGCACACCATTGCAGCTCCGGATCCGCCATGTTTTTCCGACGTTAATCTCGATCTGACTCGGGGTCAACGCAGCGGCTCGACACCTCGCCGCGCGCCTTACACCACCGACCGATTAACGCCGACCACGCCCAAGAGATCGAGCACCTTCAAGGCCGCCTGACGCGGCGTGACTGCGAGATCCTCGTCGCCACGCAACACCGGCCCGACACAGGCGGGACAGCCGGCGGTGCAGCCGCAGCTTGCGACCAGATCGCGTGCATCGCGCACCAACAGCGGGGCATCGTCGTAGAGCGGCGCGGAGAGTCCGACGCCGCCTGGGTAGTTGTCGTAGAGAAAGAGGGTCGGCTCGAAGCGCTGACCGGAAATGGGGTCCAGGGGCGCGTTGTCCGGTCCGCGCATCTGACCCCGCCCCTCCGCACCCACGATGGCGAACCAGGTTCCCTGTCCGTCGCCGACCGAGCGGCCCAAGTCGTGGATCTCGGCCATGGCGCGCAGGGCGGCGACATGGTGCAGGGCGTAGGCGGCACCGAGAAAGCCGTCGATCGCCTGCTGACGATCCGGCAGCGCGGCCTCCAGCGCGCTCGGCTCCACCTGCCACCAGACCGCCGTGGTGTGCATCTCCTGATCCGGCAGATCGATGTTGCCGTAACCGATGTTGTCGTGGCTGTAATAGCGGATCTTCTTGTAGCCTGGATAGCGTCGGACCAGATGGACCTCACCTTGCGCCGTCGCGCCCTGGCCTTGGGCGCGGCCGTCGAAGCGGGCGAGGATCTTCAGCCGGGTGTAGTCGATCGCGTCGGTGTAGTAGTCGGCGCGGGTGCGGGTCACGAACGCCTTGCGGCCGGTCCAGTCCAGACGCTCCACCTGATAGGGCTGGGACTGGATCATGTAGATGGCCCCTTCGTAGAGCGTGCCGGGAGCGCTGCTGTAGTCGACCTCCGCGATGACCGTCTGAGCGCCGCCGGTGGTGTCGATGACGACAAAGTTGCCCTCGGCGACCGAGCGCAG
>JBGSKP010000261.1:0-4005 GCA_041741175.1 Thiocapsa sp.
CTCGGCCGCGTCGGAGGCGTTGGAGACCAGCTCGCGCAGAAAGATCTCTTTGTTCGAGTACAGCGAACGGATGACGAGGTCCAGCACCTGGCTGACCTCGGCCTTGAACTCCAGTGTTTCTTTGTGCGCTTCGACTGTCATGTTTGTCTCATACCTCGATCGTTCTTGAAGGTCTGTCTGAATTCGGAATCCGACTCCTGAACAGGCGCTCGACACGCCTGCAGGCCGATGCGGTATTGTCGCACGGGCACTCGGGGATACAATGCCGTGTGATCGCCGCTGTTCGCCCCAAGTCGGACAGTCACGGGCAGGCCGCCAACCTGGCGGCCCGATCCGGTTCGCAGTACGCCCTGACGCCCGCATCCGGCCATGTGATGACGGGCGTCGGCAATATCAATACACGTCAAGGGGTTGAAGATGGAGCTGCACGTCATCGCAACTACGCCATTCGAGGGGCAACGCCCTGGAACCTCCGGGCTGCGCAAGAAGGTCGGGGTGTTCCAGCAGCCGCATTACCTGGAGAATTTCGTTCAGGCGATCTTCGACACCCAGACCGAGGTGAAGGGCGGGACCCTGGTCATCGGCGGTGACGGACGCTACTACAACCGCGAGGCCATTCAGATCATCCTGCGCATGGCTGCGGCCAACGGGGTGAAGCGCGCGCTGGTCGGACGGGGCGGTATCCTCTCGACCCCCGCCGCATCCTGTGTCATCCGCAAATTCCGCAGCCAGGGCGGCATCATCCTATCGGCGAGCCACAATCCCGGTGGCCCGGACGGCGACTTCGGCATCAAGTTCAACATCGCGGCCGGCGGGCCGGCGTCCGAGTCTGTCACCGAGGCGATCTACGCCCGTACCCAAACAATCGATCAGTATCGGATTCTGGACTGCGCCGCAACGGATCTGGACAGGATCGGCGTGGCGCAGATCGGCGAGATGGAGGTATCCATCATCGACCCCGTCGCCGACTATGCGGAGCTGATGGAATCGCTGTTCGACTTTAATGCGATTCACCAACTTTTCAATTCGGGCCTCTTCCGCATGCGCTTCGACGCCATGCATGCCGTGACCGGTCCTTATGCCAGGGAAATCCTGGAGAAGCGCCTGGGCGCGCCGCCGGGAACCGTCATGAACGGCGCCGCACTGGAAGACTTCGGCGGCGCTCATCCCGACCCGAATCTCGCGCATGCCAAAGAGCTGGTGGCGCTCACCACGGGGCCGGACGCACTGGACTTCGGCGCCGCCTCCGACGGGGATGGCGATCGCAACATGATCCTCGGCAAGCATTGCTTCGTGACACCCAGCGACAGCCTCGCGGTGCTGGCGGCGAATGCCCATCTGGTACCGGGTTACCGCTCCGGCATCCGTGGGGTAGCCCGCTCCATGCCAACCAGCCAAGCTGTGGATCGCGTCGCCGAGCAGATGGGTGTGGAGTGCTTCGAGACCCCGACCGGTTGGAAGTTCTTCGGCAATCTGCTCGATGCGGGTCGGATCACACTCTGCGGCGAGGAAAGCTTCGGAACCGGATCGGATCATGTCCGCGAGAAAGATGGGCTTTGGGCGGTCCTCTTCTGGCTGAATCTGCTGGCCGCGCGCCAGCAGTCGGTCGCCGACATCCTAAACGAGCACTGGCGCCGGTTCGGTCGCAATTTCTACACGCGCCATGACTACGAGGCGGTCGACGCGGCTTCCGCGGAGGGCCTGATGGACCACCTGCGGATCCTGCTTCCCGACCTGCCGGGCCGCCGCCTCGGCGACCAGGTCGTCAGCTATGCGGACGATTTCGCGTATACCGACCCCATCGACGGCAGCCGCTCCGAGCGACAGGGCATCCGGATCGGTTTCCAGAGCGGCGCGCGCATCGTCTTGCGCCTCTCGGGAACCGGCACCGAAGGCGCCACGCTGCGAATCTATCTCGAATACTTCGAGCCCGACCCGAGGCACCACCGGCGCGACACCCAGGAGGCCATGCAACCGCTCATTTTGATCGCGCGCGAGCTCGCTCAGATCGAGGCCAGGACCGGCCGCAGCGAGCCCGACGTCGTGACCTGAACCGCATCGGGCGTCACAGGCACCGGTCTGCGCGGGCTGTCAAGCGTGCGTGGATTCAGTGCAACACGGCATCGACGCGATTCAAGACTGATCCAAACAGGCATCCCGAATGATCCGCAAGAACCCCTCCGGCGACCTGCCGGTGATCGACGAGTCGGCTTACATCGACAAGACCGCCATCATCTGCGGCAAGGTCATCATCCACGAAAATGTGTTCGTCGGGCCCTATGTCGTCATCCGAGCCGATGAGGTGGATGAACAGGGTGACATGGAGCCGATGGTGATCGGCGCCAACTCGAACCTCCAGGACGGAGTGGTGATCCATTCCAAATCGGGCGCCGCCGTGACCATCGGTCGCAATACCTCGATCGCGCACCGGTCCATCGTCCACGGGCCCTGCGCTGTCGGTGACCGCGTTTTCATCGGATTCAACAGCGTCCTCTTCAACTGTCGGGTCGGCGATGGCTGCGTGGTCCGCCACAACGCCGTGGTCGACGGCTGCGATCTGCCGGCCGAGTTCCACGTCCCTTCGACAACCCGCATCGGACCCTCCACGGACCTCGATACGATCGAGCGTGTAACGCCTAAAGCCAGCGAGTTCTCGGAGGATGTGATCCGGGCCAACGTCGATCTGATCCGCGGATACAAACGCCTGCAAAACGAGTTCTAAATTAAACTGCGGCGCTTTGTAGTTCGGGAGGTCGGTCCGCTCGTCTAATGTCCGAATTCTCTGAATCGTCCGTAGACGCCGCAGTTTAAGTTATTTATTTTCTGTGATTTTTTATTTCTGAATCCCGTTGCCTACCGGGGTCTTTGATCGGGATTGTGTCGATCGCGCGTCTCACCGTGCGGATCACTCGAGACGGGATTCATGTCGGGATCGGCGTCCATGGGTGGGGCGCGACCGGTGTCGGTCTCGTCCTCGTCCATCAGAATTCGGCGCCCGTCGCCGTCCAGATCATCGTATTGTCCGGTGCGGGTCGCCCAGAAGAGCACGGCGACGGCGGCCAGACCGAGAACCAGCATTCCGGGGATTAAGCCGTAGATCACATCCATCGTTTGATTGACCCTCCGTCGCGTTCGATTCAACTGACCGCTCGGATCAGACAGCGCCTCGCGGGCTTTCGCCCGGCGCGGAATGAGGCGGGCTTGGCTGGACCAACGCGCGCTCTACCCTCCTGTTGAAGACCATGCGAATCCGCGCCGAGTTGCCGATGACCGCCAAGGAGCTGATCGGCATGGAAACCGCCGCGATCAGGGGTGTAATCACCGCCGACATCGCCAACGGCACCATGACGAGATTGTAGACAACCGAGATCCCGATGTTCTGCCGGATGGCGCGCAGGGTGCGTCGCGAGAGCTGTGCGGCCTCTTCGACCCGGCCCAATTCATCCGACATCAACACAATGTCGGCGCTGGCGATCGACACATCGGTTCCGCTGCCCATGGCGATCCCCACGTCGGCACGAACCAACGCGGGCGCATCGTTCACGCCATCGCCGACCATGGCCACACGCCGACCGTTGCGCTGCAGATCGGCGATCACCCGATCTTTGTCCTCGGGCAGAACCTCGGCGATCACCTCGATCCCGCCCCGATCCCCTCCGAGTTGGGCGGCAATGGCCTCGGCGGTCGCACGACGATCCCCGGTCAGGAGCGTCACCCGGATCCCCTGCCCGCGCATGCGCGCGATCACGTCCGCCGCATCGAGCCGCAATGGATCGGCAATGCCCAGCCTTAGGACCTCTTCGCCGTTCAGGGCACAATGCACGAGACTGCCGGTGCCGACGGCTTCAGGGGCGGCATCAATCCAGAGTTGAACGCCGTTTCGGACCAGCCAGTCGCGGGTGCCGGCATGAACCTCGACGCCGTCGACCCGTCCCTTGATCCCCATACCCGGCGCCACCTCGACCGCCTCGACCGCGACCGCGGAGCGGCCGATCCCGGCGCGCT
>JBGSKP010000262.1:0-4880 GCA_041741175.1 Thiocapsa sp.
GGCCAGCACGGCGCTGCCGCTCTTAAGCGAGATCTCGCGCTCCGCCGCTCGCCCGCCGAGCAGCACCGCGACCTTGCCGAACCGCGCGCGCGACTGGATTCTCTCTGGCGTCATGGATGCTCCCCGGCGATTCGTTTAACCTCTGGCACCAACCGCACACCGGTCGCAGATTCGACGCGGCGCTGCACCAGAGCGATTAGCTCGCGGATATCCGCGGCACTGGCCTCGCCCGTGTTGATGATGAAATTCGCATGCTTCTCGGACACCTGAGCCCCGCCAATCCGGTGACCTTTCAGGCCCTCGGCCTCGATCAGGCGTGCCGCATGATCCCCGGGCGGATTGCGGAAGACCGATCCGCAGCTCGGCAAACCTACAGGTTGCGTCTCGGCGCGCCGATCAAGCAGCTCGCGAATGCGCGCCATTCCCGCCTGTCCGTCGCCGGCAGCGAGCGCAAGCTCGACATCGAGAAACCACTCGCCGGGAGGACCGACCACCTCGCGATAGCCAACCCTGAAGTCACCCGGCAGGCGTTCGCGTATCCGCCCGCCCCGATCGATCGTTCGCACCGAGACGACCTGCGCCCAGGTTTCACCGCCCCAGGCCCCCGCATTCATGGCCAGCGCGCCCCCCATGGTCCCCGGGATGCCGGCGAGAAACTCGCAGCCGGTCAGATCGTGGCGCACTGCAAAACGGGCGACCTTTGCACAAGACACACCCGACTCGGCTTGAATCCCATGCATGCCGTGCCGCACCAGGCTTGTCAGACAGGTCTGCGTTTGAATCACGGTGCCGGGAAACCCAGCGTCGTCCACCAATAGGTTACTGCCGAGTCCCAGCCACAAGAGTGGCTCGTCCGGCTCGAGCCGCGCCAGGAATTCGGCCAGATCCGCCGCATCCGCCGGTCGATAGAAGCGACGCGCGGGACCGCCCACCCGCCAACTGGTGTGGCGGGCAAGTGGCTCCTGCTCGCGCAACTCGCCACGCAACCCGCCCATCGTCACAACGCCTCCGGCGCTGAATCGGATCGCCTCAGCAGGCTCGGCAGACGCGAGGCCAGGGCGCCGATATCGCCAGCGCCCATAACCAGGACCATATCCCCGTCACGCATGAGATTGTCCAGCAGACCCGGCACGGCTTCGATGCCTTGGGCAAAGACCGGATCAAGGTCGCCGCGGGTGCGGATGGCGCGGCTCAGCGCGCGCCCGTCCGCACCCGCAATGGGTGCCTCGCCCGCGGGATAGACGTTACAGAGGATCAGCACATCGGGCGTCGAGAGCACCTCGACGAAGTCCTCGAACTGTTCCCGGGTGCGGCTGTAGCGGTGAGGTTGGAACACCAGCACCAGCCGACGCCCCGGCCAGCCTTCGCGCGCCGCGGCTAGGGTGGCGGCGATCTCGCGCGGATGGTGACCATAGTCATCCACCAGCAGCAGGCGCCGGCCAGCATGGTCCGTCAGCGTAGTGAGCATGAAGCGTCGCCCGACCCCTTCGAACCGCGATAGTGCCTGCGAGATCGCCTGCTCCGCGACGCCCAGCTCAAGCGCGACGCTGATCGCCGCGAGGGCGTTCAGAACGTTGTGCAGACCCGGCAGGTGCAGGTCGATCTGCAAGGGCGCATCCAAATCACTGGATTGGACGCAAAAGCGCGTGCGCATGCCCTCCTGACGGATCGCAACGGCACGCACATCCGCCTCCGGGCGGGTTCCGTAGGTTCTCACCGGACGAGGGATGCCGGGCAGCAGTGAGCGGATCTCGTCGTCGTCGATACACAGAACCGCTAGGCCGTAGAACGGCAGGTGATGCAGGAACTCCATGAAGGTGCTGCGCAACCGATTAAAATCGTTGCCGTAGGTACCCATGTGATCGGCATCGATATTGGTGACGATCGCAATCATGGGTTGCAGATACAGGAAGGAGGCATCGCTCTCATCGGCCTCCGCCACCAGGTATTTGGTCGTTCCCAGCTTCGCATTCGCACCGGCGCTGTTGAGTCGGCCGCCGATCACGAAGGTCGGATCCAGTCCGCCTTCGGCGAGGATGCTGGCGACCAGACTGGTGGTCGTGGTCTTGCCGTGCGTGCCCGCAACCGCCACGCCATAGTAGAACCGCATCAGCTCGGCCAGCATCTCGGCGCGGCGCACGATCGGAATGCGCCCCGCGCGGGCGCCCTGAATCTCCGGATTGGTCTCGTCAATGGCGCTGGAGACGACAACGGCATCGGCGTCGCTTACCTGCTCGGCCTTGTGTCCGATAAAGATCTCCACGCCCAACCCGGCAAGCCGGCGCGTGGCATCGCTTTCGCGTTGATCCGATCCGGCGACGTCGTAGCCCAGGTTGGCCATCAGCTCGGCGATGCCGCTCATGCCGGCGCCGCCAATGCCGACGAAATGCAGCCGGCGCACGCGCCCCATCCGGGCGGCGGAATGTTGCTGGTGCGCATTCATCGACGGGCCACCTTCAGACAGGCATCGGCGATGCGAGTGGTCGCATCCGGCAGGGCACACGCGCGCGCCGCCTCCGCCATGGCGAGCAATCTCTCGCGATCACCCAAAAGCTCTTCGAGCATCGCTTTCAGAGCGCTCGCGGTGAGATCGCGCTGGATGACCAGCCGGGCGGCGCCGACGTCCGCAAGATAGCGTGCATTGCCCACCTGATGGTCGTCGACGGCGTGGGGATAGGGCACGAGAACGGAGGCGACGCCTGCCGCGGCCAGCTCCGAGACCGTCAGCGCCCCGGCGCGACACACCACCAGATCCGCCCAGCCATAGGCATCGGCCATGTCCTGGATAAAGGGCGCGATCCGCGCCTCGACGCCGGCCGTACGATAGGCTTCGCGTGCCATGTCGAGTGTGCGCTCACCGGCCTGATGGCGGACCTTGGGACGGATCGCATCGGGCAAGGCGGCGAGGGCCTGCGGGACGGTTTCGTTCAGAACCTGCGCGCCGAGCGAGCCACCCAGGATCAACAACCTCGGTGTCGCCGCGTCCGGCTCCGCATACCGCCGCGCCAGGCGTTCACAGGGCGCCGGCAGATCGATGATGCCTTGACGCACCGGGTTCCCGCAGGCATGGGCAGCGCGCGCCTTCGGGAAACTCCCCGGAAACGCCTCGAAGACCCCCGTGGCGATCCGTGCCAGCCACTGATTCGTCAGACCCGGCACAAAATTCTGCTCGTGGATCACCAGCGGCACACCCAACAGTCGGGCCGCCAGCCCGCCCGGACCGGCGGCAAAGCCACCCATCCCCAGAACCACTGCCGGGCGACGCCGCAGCAGAATCCGTGCGGCCTGCCAGATTGCCGCGCCGATCATCCAGGGCGCCATCAACAACCGGGCCACGCCCTTGCCACGCAGGCCCTCGATGCGGATCCACTCCATGTCAAAGCCATGCTCCGGCACCAGTCGCGATTCCATCCCGCGACGCGTACCGATCCAGAAGACCCGTGCGCCCTGCTCGCGCAGCCGCTCGGCAACCGCAAGTGCGGGAAAGACATGCCCACCTGTACCACCGGCCATCACGGCTATACACGCACCCATGGTACCCCCTCGCGCTTCGGCCCCTGCTCGGCCTCGATCCGACGGATCGTCACGTCGATTTTCAACAGGATGGCAATCCCCATACAGGCGGCAATCAGACTGTTACTCCCATAGCTCAAGAAGGGCAGCGTCAATCCTTTGGTCGGCAGCATGCCGACGTTGACACCGATATTGACGAAGGCCTGTAACCCAAGGCCGAGACCGATGCCCTGTGCCGCATAGGCGACAAAGTGCTTGCCGAGCGCGTCGGCGCGGGCACCGATCGAGAAGGCTCGCCAGGTCAGGAATGCAAAGGCGCCGATCAAGATCAGCATCCCGATAAAGCCGAGCTCTTCACCGACGACGGAAGCGAGAAAGTCGGTATGGGCCTCGGGCAGGAAAAACTGCTTCTGAATGCCATTGCCCAATCCGACACCAAACCATTCGCCGCGACCGAAGGCGATCAGGGCTTGACTCAATTGATATCCCGTATCGAATGCATCCTGGAAGGGATCAAGGAAAGAGGTCACGCGCTTTAAGCGATAGGGCGAGATAAGAATCAAGACCAGCAGACCGCCGGCAACCGCCAGGAACAGCACGATGAAGGGCATCACACTGACCCCGCCGAGGAACAGCAGACCCATTACGGTCGCCAGCATCACGGCGGTAGTCCCGAAATCCGGCTGCTGGAGAATCAGAGCGCCCGCGATGCCGATCAGAATCATGGGGCGGATAAACCCCGAGAGCCGGTTGACGACGTCGTCGGCGTGACGCACGAGATAACCGGAGACGTAGATGATCGCGAACAGCTTCACCAGCTCCGAGGGCTGGAGGTTCAGCGGACCCAGGGGAATCCAGCGCGTCGCCCCGTTCACCTCGCGACCAATGCCCGGGATCAGCACCAGCAGGAGCGCAACAAGGCCGAACAAAAAGAGCCAGACACCGCCGCGCTCCCACCACTCCAGGGGCACGCTGTAGGCGGCCACGGCCGCCGTCAAGGCGATGGCAATGGCGATACCATGACGCATGGCATAGTAGAAGGGGTCATCGCAGCAGTTGGCCGCGATCGACATCGAGGCCGAGGCCACCATCACGAAGCCGAACGCGACGAGCCCGAGCGCACACACCAACAAGGCAATGTCGAACGGAGCCGCGCGCTCACGTCGGCGCAAACTCACGCGTGAGAGGCCCCCCCGAACCTGGCGCGCCGCGATGCTCATGCGTCGAGCCCCCGCAGCGCTTCGGCGAAGGCGCGGCCACGATGCGCATAGCTGTCGAACATGTCGAAGCTCGCACAGGCCGGCGAGAGCAGGACCAGATCACCGGGGCGAGCCAGCTCGGCAGCCCGGTGCACGGCATCTGCCATG
>JBGSKP010000263.1:0-3430 GCA_041741175.1 Thiocapsa sp.
GACACCGGGTGAGCCGGCCGGCGAGCCGCTGCGCATCCTGGTGCTGGGCCGCGCCAACGCGGGCAAGTCCAGCCTGATCAATGCCCTGTTCGGTCAACTGCGGGTGGCGACGGATCTGCTGCCCGACACCACCAAGATGCTCACGCCCTACCGTCTGGAGCGCGAAGGGCTCGATCTGGCCTTGATTTACGACACGCCGGGCGCCGAGAGCCTGGATGAGCAGACCCTGCGCAACGCGGCCGGGGAGGCCGACATGATCCTCTGGGTCAGCGCCGCTGATCGTCCGGATCGCCACCCCGATCGCGAAGCACTCGACAGCCTGCGCGCCTCCTTCGCCGAGCGCCTGACCCGGCGCCCGCCGCCGATACTCGTTGTGCTCAGCCATATCGACCGCATGCGTCCGATCCGCGAGTGGCTGCCACCCTATGATTTGACGCAGCCCAAGAGCCTGAAGGCCGAAAGCATCCTCGCCGCCGTGGAGGTGGTCTCGGCGGATCTGGCGGTGCCCATCGCGAGCGTCATCCCGGTCTGTCTGGCCGGCGGTCGGGTCTACAACGTCGATGATGTCCTGTGGGCAGCGATCCTCGATCGCCTGGACGCGGCACAACGCTCCCGACTGTTGCGCTGTCAGGATGCCCGCAGGCGCGAAGAGAACTGGTCGCTGGTGCGGCGCCAACTTGCCAATGCCGGACGCTTTCTGCTGGCGTTGCCCGAGCGTGGGCGCACTCGGCGATAAGGGGCGGATCAGCCCGGCGCTCACAAGAGCGGCAGCGCCTGTTTCGCCCCTGATCGACCGCTGAATACCGTGATGTCTTCGCGTACGAGCTGCCAGCAGGGCTCGCCCAGATCGCCCTTCGGGCCTTCCACCTCGACCCGAACGTACAGATCGGGCTCCTCCAGATAGACACAGAGCCTCAGCTCGATGGGCCGGTCGGTCGGGGTGTTGGCCGCGAAGAGCCGCAGGGTCAGGTTGAATGAATTGCTGGACAGACGAGGCTGCCCGGTCTCGACACGGACCAGACCGCAACCGGGCTCGGCGCAGCGACGACGTAAGGCGTACCCCAATTCCCGGTCGCAGAAGACGCAGAGCGCGCGATTGACCTCGGCGAGTCGCCGCTGTGCTTCGCGCAGCCGCAGGGGGTAGGGGATCTCGTCGCGAATCTCCTCCCGCAGAACCCGCCGGAGCCGATCGAACGCCTTCGGCAACGTCCCGCTGTGAAAACCCCGCCGGAGCATGCCGCGCATGGTCTCGCCATGGCTGCCGATCACCGCCGGCTCGATCGGGGTATTTGCCAGATCCGAACGATGCACCGCCTCGATCGGTTCGGAGGCAAGCCACCCCGGGCTTGTTGTCAGGTGATTTGCGGCGTAGGTCTTCCAGTTCTCTTTGAGTTCCCAGACCAGAAAGCCCGCCAGACCCGGCAGCAGCAGGATGGTCAGGGTCACGAAGGGATACGCGATGAGCTTGGGCAGAACCGGTTCGGTGAGGGCGACCAAAAACCCGGTAACTGCCGGGAGAAAGGGCAGCATCAATTTGTGGGCGATCGTCACCAGAGGGAAGTGCTTGATGGGATTGATCTGAGGCTCGACGAGGACGGTCACGTAGAACTGGATCACCGCCTCCAGCAGCCTCCAGATGGGCGCGAACAGGGCCTTGATCAAAAGCTCCGGGCGGGACTCTCCGAGCTGATGACTTAAGATCTCCTCAATGCGATGCAGTCCCTGATCGAAGCGTCGCGTGACCTCTTTGAAGAAATGCAGCAGCTCGCGAACCAAGCCGATGACTAGGGTCTGGTTCAGCCGGCGCAGCGCCAGAGCGGTTGCACTGGCGGCATTGTCGAGCATCCGTCGCCCCGCCGGGGTATTGCGCGCGATGGTGCCGATGGCGAAAGCGAGCACGAACGAGGATAGCCCGATCTTGATCTCGAAGCCGTCGATCAGCAGCCCGATACCGAAGAAGGGCACAACCAGGAGGGCGCCGATAAAGAGCGGTTGGACGAGATTGCGGTCCAGGCCACGCACGACGCCTGTCGCCAGAAATCGGGCAACCGGCTTCCATCGAAACAGCCTGCGGACGCCATCGAACAGCAGCATACGGAAGGTCCAACAGGTCGCCTGCCAGAGCGCTACAAGGATACCGCGTCCGACCCGCGTGTAGACAAAGCCATTGACGAGCAGTGCCAGGAGCAACACCAGCCAGAGCCTGGTCAGCTGCAGATCCACCAGGTTCGGGGCGATCAGGCCGACGAGGATATCGATGCTCTTAAGCCCCAGGAAGGCCATGCCTGTCGGCACGATCAGATGGCGCAGCACCAACCGCCCCGGTGCCGTGCCGAACAGCGGGGCGCCGAGTTGCTGTAACCCTTTGATATAGATCTCGCCAGGTTTGTAGACGCCGGGTAATGCCCGCGCGGCGAGACGGTCGAACTGGGCGAGTCGGTCGCCACGACGGATCTCCTCGAATGTCGGGTCGGGCAAGCGCAGGATGTTGCGCGCGATGATGTCGCGCACATCGGTGAACTTCAGGTGCCGGCGTCGGCGGATGACGTCGAGCAGCTCCTCGCGCATTTTGTGTGCGGCAACTTGCTCACGGTGACAGCGAGGATTAAATCCGGCTTCTTCGAGTGCCGTACGAAGATGCGGTCTGAGTTGGCCGGACAGGCGCGTGGCCAGATGGTCCGAAAGGCGGACCAGAGGCAGCGAGAAGCGTTCGATCTCGCTGATCGGCCAGGCGATCTGCTCAAGCCGGTTGGAGGCCGATTCGAGTGCGCGCAGCGCCTTGAGCTGCGCCTGAAAGGGCAGGATCTGTCGCAGCCTGGTCTTGCCCCCGCTGATCAGCCATTGGACGGGTCGCAGCCGGTAATAGGTCGTGCGGCTCTCCAGAAGCACCCGCTCCAGATCGCGCAGGATCAGATACGCCGTGCGTGCCGAGCCGGTTCGCATCACCTCCTGGCCGAGGTGCTCCGTCAAGGCCCGCAGATCGCCTGCCGCCTCGGGAGATAGCTTGGTATTGGCGGCGATCAGATCGGCCAGGATGCCCTCGGCGGCGGCAGCGCGTTCTGCGAGGATGGCGCCCACGGCATCGCGGCTGCCACGGCAGGGTTCCCCCATGGCGCGGAAGCGGCGTTCGGCCAGGGCTAAGTGGTAGAGCGCGGCAGCATAGCGATCAGTGAGCTGGTAACGTTGCGCTTTGCGTACCGCATCGGCGAACAGCGTGAGATGCAGCGTGAGCAGGATTCCGCGTAGCCTGGCGGGTTGGCCCGTTCGCCCGAATGGCGTCGAGATGTTGAGCAGTCGGTCCAGGAGTACCCCGAACGGCGCCAGGGTGCGCTCTCGCAGGCTGGCGCGCCAGTCCTTGCGTGCCAATTGGGATGCTCGGCGCAGGACGGCGAGACAGCGTGTCTCGGTCCTGCTCCGGGTGCCGGGAGGC
>JBGSKP010000264.1:0-17300 GCA_041741175.1 Thiocapsa sp.
GGGATCCGGGGTCATCCTCTCGCCCGACGGCCTGGTCCTGACCAATCGTCATGTCGTCCAGGATGCCGGACAGATCCATGCCGTCCTCGCCGACGGCCGCTCGCTGCCCCTGACCCTGCTCGGGGTCGATGCACCGACGGACCTCGCGGTTCTCAAGGCCGAGGCCGACGGGCTGCCGACCGCTCCGATCGGACGCGCGCTGGACCTGCGTGTCGGGGATCTGGCGCTGGCGATCGGCAACCCATTCGGGGTCGGTCAGACGGTTACGATGGGGATCGTGAGCGCCACCGGGCGGGCCGACCTGGGGATCACCAGCATCGAAAACTTCATCCAGACCGATGCCGCCATCAATCCGGGCAACTCCGGCGGTGCACTGGTCAACGCCCGCGGCGAGCTCGTCGGGATCAATACGGCTATCTTCACCGAAACCGGCTCTTCCCAGGGGATCGGCTTCGCCATCCCGACCGAGCTGGCACTCACCGTGGCGGGGTCACTGGCGGCAGGGGGCCAGGTCCATCGCGGGTGGATCGGTCTGCGCGGACGCAGCGTGACCCCGGCACTCGCCGAATCCTTCGGCCTGCGCATGCCCCGCGGTGTGCTGGTGGCATCAACGCTTCGCGACAGTCCGGCCGCGCAGGCCGGCCGGCGTCCCGGGGACGTGGTGACCCGAATCGACGACCGCGACATCGCGACAGTGCAGGATCTTCTCGATGCCATCGCCGGCGCAGGCCCCGATACCGCCCTGGAGCTTGAGCTCTGGCGCGGCAGCGAGCGGATTCTGACGCACGCGACAACGGACAATCGCCCGCCAACCGCAGATTAAACTAAACCGCGTCACCACAAAGGTCGGACGAATCCTTGAGCCCGACACAACATGAACATGACGCATGTCGCTCTGGACGCGGTTTAGGTGCAGCTAAGGCCGTGGCCACCGCGGTGCAATCAGGCCGCGATCAGGTGCCGTTGGCCGCCGCTCCCGTCGCAACCGGCGCGCATCCAATCAGGTCGGGCAGACACGGCAAAACGCGCTCGTCCACTAACCGGCACAAGCCGCTGAGCTCCCGATAGCGACCCGAGACCTCTCGAACATAGGCCAGGGTGCGCGGGATGTCGGCGAGATAGTGCGGTTTGCCATCGCGCCGATTCAGCCGCGCAAAAATCCCGCACGCCTTCAGATGACGCTGGATCCCCATGAGATCGAACCAGCGCAGAAAGCGCGCGAGGTCGTCCTCCTGCAGGACACCGCTTTGACGAGCGAGGCCAAAATAGCCCGATGCCCAATCCACGACGCGATCCGCCGGCCAGGCGATATAGCAGTCGCGCAAGAGCGAGACCAGATCGTAGGCCACGGGCCCCACCACGGCGTCCTGAAAATCGAGGATGCCGGGGTTGCCGGTATCGAGCCGCATCAGGTTGCGTGAATGAAAGTCGCGATGAACACAGACGCGCGGCTGCTCCAGCGCATTCGCCACGAGTCGATCCTGTACGCCCGCCAGCATGTCCAGCTCCTCGGGCGTGAGTAACAGACTCGGTAGCGAGGCCAGAAACCAGTCGCTGAACAGGGCCAGCTCGCGACGAATAAAAGGCGCGTCGTAGCGCTGCAGTCCATCCACTGGCCCGCACGCCTGGAGCGTCGCCAGGGCGCCCAAGGCATCGCCGTAGAGTCGATCGGCGCTCTCCCCGGTCAGCTCGCCAAGATAGATCCGATCGCCGAAATCGGTCAGCATGAGGAAACCGTTGCGACGGTCTTCGCCATAAATCTCCGGCGTATTAAGGCCAACCGAGCGAAAATGACGCGACAGATCGGCAAACCGCCCGCAATCCTCAAGATCGGGCGGTGCATCCATCAGGATGTGTGTCGCTCCGGCATGAAACAGACGCCAATAACGCCGAAAGCTGGCATCCGACGACGCCGGATGCACTGTAAAGTCGTCCGAGTCCAACAGTCCCGCGACCCAAAGACGCATACACTCATATCGATCCGACACGTGCACTCCATCGAGACGATTCGGGTTGATGCCATTGCGCGCCGCGGGCCGCCGGCCCGCGCACAGGTTCAAGTTTGCCGAGCTTGTGCAGATGTGCCATGGTTGCAGCTTCATGCGAACCCGTCCACCGATCCGAGATCCGAGCCTCGCGTCGCCGCCGGCCCCAGTCGACCTCACTTCAACCGTGCGCATCGTTCCACTCGCCATCATGCTGTTCGCTGTCGCGATGACGTCGCTTGCCGAGGATCGGGCGACGATCGAGCCGCTGTCCGAACGCATACCCGAGCAGAAAACAGGCCCGGTCCCGGAAACAGCTCCGGAACCCGCACAGGCATCGTCGCCGCAACCGACAGTGCTATCGAGCGCGGCGGACGTCCCGGCATCCGGCACAATCCCCGCGGTGCCGACCCTGCCCACCGAGTTGACGCTTGAGCCGCTCCAGCCCCTCGCGCCCGACGCCCAGGATGATCGCCTCCCGAGACTGGCTCCCGAAGACGCGGCGGGCGATGTCGGCGGCGTCCTGCCGCTCGTCGCACCACCCCAATCCCCGACAGCGGTGGAGCCGGTCATCCAATTCACACCCCGCGCGTTGGACATCCCGGCGGCCTGGAATCAGCGGTTGCACGCCGATCTGCCCTGGGAATTCTGCGGTCCGCGCGCCAACCCCGCAGGCGCCCCGGCGCCATCCGGCCCATCCGGCGCCATGGACGTTCCGGTAGAGATCATCGCCGATCGGGTCGACTACGACCGCACGACCGAGGTCATCATGCTGCGCGGCGGGGTCGACGTCACCCAGGCGGATCAGCACCTTCAGGCCGATCAGTCGACCTATGACCGTCGCAGCGGTCGGCTCGATGCCGATGGAGAGATCTTTTTCGAGACACCCGGCCTGCGCATCCAGGGCGAGAAGGCCGACTACAATGTGCTGACCCGCCAGGGCACGATCGGCACGGCCCGCTATCGTGTCTCCGGGAGCGCCAATCTGCTCGGCACGGCCGAAGAGGCGCAGATCCTCGCCGAGGGACAGAGCCGCTATCGCAACATCACCTATTCCACCTGCCCGCCCGGCAATGCGGACTGGTCGATCAAGGCAAGCGAGCTGAAGCTCGATCAGGAAGACGGGATGGGCTATGCCAAACATGCACGCATCCGCATCGGCAAGATCCCGGTGCTGTACTCGCCCTATCTGTTCTTTCCGATCGACGATCGTCGCCGCAGCGGTCTGCTGATTCCGAGTGTCGGCTCGTCCAACACCACCGGTACCGACATCAGCCTTCCCTATTACTGGAACATCGCCCCGAATATGGACGCGACGATTACGCCGCGCATCATGAGCAGCCGCGGGCTGATGCTCGGCGCCGAGCTGCGCCGCCTCGATCGGTTCCAGGAGATCGAGATCAATGCCGAGATCCTGCCTGAGGACTGGGAAGAACCCGAGCTGGGCACGCGCGGCGCCCTGCGGTTCACGCAAACCGGACAGCTCGGGCTGCGCTGGTCGAGCTCGGTCGATTTCGCATCGGTCTCGGACGATCAGTATCTGCAGGACTTCGGCAATCGCCTGGACGTCGTCAGTCTGCGCAACCTGGTCCAGCGCGGCGACATCCATTACGCCGGTGATGGCTGGAGCATGCTCACGCGCGTGCAGCAGTTCCAGACCGTGGACGCGACGCTCCCGCCGGCGAACCGGCCCTACGGGCAGTTGCCGCATGTCGAGCTGGACCTGCTGCCCAAGCTGTGGAACGACCGCGTTGAATACAGCTTCGACGGGCAATACGACTTCTTCAATCACCAGAGCCTGGTCCACGGCAATCGGTTGGTGGGCGTGCCCACGCTGCGTATGCCGCTGCGCCGCAGCTTCGGACAGCTGATTCCGCGGGCGCGCCTTTACTACACCGGCTACGATCTCATCAACCAGTCCGAGGATGTACCGTCGCGTCAGTCCTATCTCATCCCGAGTTTCGATCTGGACGGGTCGCTGGTTTTCGAGCGCGAGACCGACTGGTTCGGCTCCTCGACGCTTCAGACCCTCGAACCGCGGCTCTACTATGTGCTCACCTCGTTCGAAGACCAGTCGGCCGCTCCACTGTTCGACACCACGCCGCTTGATTTCAGCTTTGCCAGCCTGTTTCGCCCCAACCGCTTCACCGGGTTCGATCGGATCGGAGATGAGAACAGACTGACCTTGGGATTAACCTCACGCACCATCGCCAACCAGTCCGGGCAGGAGCTGTTCCGCGCCAGCGTCGGACAGATCTATTTTTTCGCGGACCGGCGTGTCCAGTTGTACGGTCAACCGGTGGAGGAAGATGTCCAATCGTCGGTGGCCGGCGAGCTTGCCGCCCAGCTCAATACGCATTGGAACGCACGCGCCAGTTTCCAGTGGAACCCCAATGACCCCGAAGCATCCTGGGAAAAACGGGTTCTGCAATTACAGTACGCCCCGCCGAACGGCCGTCTGCTCAATCTTGCCTATCGGTTCAACGACGGCGATCAGTCCGAGCTACGCTACGAGGACACCGACATCTCGCTACAGATGCCGATCGGACCTCAGGTGAAGCTGGTCGGGCGCTGGCTCTACTCCATGCTCAACAGCGAGACCGTAGAAGCCTTCGCCGGGATCGAGTTCGGTCGCTGCTGCTGGCGGCTCCGGGTCCTGGGTCAGCACTTGCAGACCGGTGAAAACAGCGGGAGCACGAGCGTGATGCTGCAGGTCGAGCTCGCCGGCCTGGGTCAATTCGGAAATCAGATCGACACATTCCTGGAACGAGAAATCTATGGTTATCAAACGGACTAACCGCGGACAGAACCGGGGGGGCGGCCGTCGTCGCGACCTGTGCATCGGCACATTCATCGCCGGCCTGCTGCTGGCAAGTGGACCGACGCCGGGCCAAAGCATCCAGGAGCTGGATGCCATCATCGCGGTGGTCAACAACGATGTCGTGGTCCGCAGCGAACTCGACAGCGAAATCGAGCTGATCCTGCCACAGATGCAACAGGCCGGCACCACGCCGCCGCCTCGTCCGCAGCTCGAGAAGCAGGTGCTCGACCGGCTCATACTCAAACGGCTGCAAGTGCAGCGTGCACGCGATATGGGCATCCAGGTCGATGAAGCCGCGCTGAACGAGGCCCTGCTCAAGATCGCCGAACGCAACGGGATGGGTCTGGAAGATCTCCAGGCGACACTTGAGGCCGGCGGGATCAACTTCGCGGCGTTTCGCGAGGACACCCGCGCCCAGATCATCACGAACCGCCTGCAGAACCAGGAAGTGGTCAACAAGATTGAAGTCACCGACCAGGAGATCGACCGCTTTCTGGAGCGCGAGTCGAGCCGGCTGATCGAGCGCGAGCAGGTCAGGCTGCAACACATCCTGATCGCCCTGCCGGAAAACCCGACCCCGACCCAGGTTCAAAGCGCCGAGGCCAAGGCCGCGGGACTGGTCAAGCAACTGCGTGCCGGGGCCGACTTCGGCCAGATCGCCGCGCGCGAATCGGATGGACGCAACGCCCTGCAGGGTGGCGATCTGGGATGGTTCGAGATGGGTGCCGTCCCCAGCCTGGCCAGTGACCTCGCCTTTACCATGGCTGAAGGCGAGATCAGCGATCCGCTGCGCAGCCCCAGCGGCATCCATATTGTTAAGATGACCGAGATCAAGGCGGCGACCCCCGCCGATATCGTGCAGACCAATGCCCGGCACATCCTGGTGCGCACCAACGAGCTGGTGTCCGACGAGGACGCCAAGCGACGCCTGACGCAACTGCGCACGCGCATCACCGGCGGCGACGACTTTGCTGCCCTCGCCCGGTCGCATTCAGACGATACGGGCTCCGCCCTGAAAGGCGGCGACCTCGGCTGGATCAATCCGGGCGACACCGTGCCGGACTTCGAGGAAGCGATGAACGCTCTCGCACCCAACGCGATCAGTCAACCCTTCCAAAGTCCGTTCGGCTGGCACATCGTCCAAGTGCTCGATCGCCGTAACCAGGACCGCGAAGGCGAGTTCATGCGCCTCAAAGCACGCGAGGCGTTGCAGCGCCGCAAGGCCGAGGAGGCCACGGAGGAGTGGCTGCGTCAACTGCGCGACGAAGCCTATGTGGAGATCCGACTCGACGAAGGCACATCGCCGTGATCGCGCTCACGCCCGGCGAGCCGGCCGGGATCGGCCCGGATCTGATCGTGCGGCTGGCCCAGGAGGCGACCAGCACGCCGCTCCTGGTGATCGCCGATCCGGATCTTTTGGACGAGCGCGCGCAGCGTCTCGGCATCCGGGTGCATCTGCACCGGTTCGCGCCCGATCGACCCGTCGCCCCGCCGCAGCCCGGCCACCTGAACGTCCTCCCGGTCGCCTTGAGACGGTCCGTCACACCGGGGCGTCTGGATGCCGCCAATGCAGCCTATGTCATCGACACCCTGCGCATCGCCTGCGACGGCTGTCTGGAAGGCCGGTTTGATGCCCTGGTTACTGGACCGGTCCACAAGGGCATCATCAACGAGGCCGGACTGCACTTTACCGGCCATACCGAGTTCCTCGCCGAGCGCTGTGCCGCCGTGCCGGTGATGATGCTCGCGACACCCGACCTGCGTGTGGCACTCGTCACCACCCATCTGCCGCTTCGCGACGTGAGCGCCGCGATTACACCTGAGCTCCTGACGCACGTCATCTGTATTCTGCATCGTGATCTGACGCGCCGATTCGGCATCCCCGACCCGCGCATCCTGGTGTGCGGACTGAACCCCCACGCCGGTGAAGGCGGACACCTGGGGCGCGAGGAAATCGATGTGATCACGCCGGTGCTCGACGCGCTGCGCACCCGGGGATGGCAACTCATCGGCCCATTACCCGCGGACACCGCCTTTGTCCCGGACAAGCTCGCCGATGCCGACGCGGTGTTGGCCATGTATCACGACCAGGGGCTACCTGTGCTTAAACACCTGGGATTCGGACAGGCCGTGAACATCACGCTGGGCCTGCCGATCATCCGCACCTCGGTTGACCATGGCACTGCGCTGGATCTGGCGGGAACCGATCGGGCGGATTTAGGAAGTCTCAGAGCCGCCATCGCCACGGCCCAATTTTTGATTGAAGCGACGTCAGTCGTGAGCCGCTTAGCCTGAGTAATACGCAACCTTGGCAGCCCCAAACGCTGCAACAGCGCGGACCGCTTCAATCTAAAGATCGGGCAATTTCCGGAAACTCGCACACCGCAACGACAGACCAAATCGCCATTGATGCGCGGGCCCATGGCGCCCGCATCTGCTCGATGCGGCCAGTCTGCAAAGCCGCTTATGCGCGACAAAGAGGTGATTTCATTCGGTCGCGCCAGAGACGATCCTTCTCGGAAATCGCCTGACAACAATCAAATTTTTGAACCGCGTCCGCTCCGAGGCCGCGTAGCTCGCACCGGATCGCACCAACACGCCAACCGCGAATCACACATCTGACGCGGTTCAGGTTAGATCCGGGCGCGCACCTCCAGCGCGACTTCCAGTGCATTGAGCCCCGTTTGCCCGTCAACCAGAGGCTTGCGGCCCTCGCTGATACAGGCCACAAAATCGGCAAGCTCGGCATCCAGTGGCTTGACCGGCTCAACATGGATGCGCTCGCGTGCGATTTCCGGGCGGGCTGTCCCGTCTAACGCGCGCGGCTCGGCGATATCGATGGTCTGCTCGATGAAATCGAGCGAGAGATACCGGCCCGGCTGGAACACGCGGATCCGCCGCGTGGTCTTGTCCGAGACGCGGCTGGCCACCACATTCGCAACGGCGCCGTTGTCGAACTCCAGTCGCGCGCTGGCGATGTCCACATGATCGGTCAGCACGGAGGCACCGACTGCCGAGATGTCGGTGATTCGGGTTCCCACCAGCGCTAGGATGATATCGATGTCGTGGATCATGAGGTCGGAGACGACATCGACATCGGTCGCCCGCTCCACGAACCCCCCCATACGCTGGGCCTCGATGTAGACGGGCGCCTGGATGCGCCGCGCCAGCGCCATCACGCCGGCGTTGAACCGCTCCACATGCCCGATCTGCAGGATCGCACCCTTGGCCTGGGCCAGACGGACAATCTCGATGCCATCTTCGAGGGTTGCCGCGATGGGCTTTTCCAGCAGCACCGCGATACCGCGCGACAGAAAGGGGGCCGCGGCCGGCAGGTGCGCCGTCGTGGGAACCACGATGCTGACTGCATCGACGCCATGCTCCAGCACGGCATGGATGTCGTCGAAGACCGCGCACCCGGCCTCGGCAGCAACTGTCGCGGCCCGGTCCGGGTCGGCATCCACCACTCCCACCAGCACAACCTGCGGCATGCGCGAATAGATGAGGGCGTGGAAACGCCCCAGGTAACCGACGCCGATCACGGCGACTCGCAATTTATCGGACATGGGGCTCGACCGGACTCGACGTTTGACCTTGTTGTATTATCCCGTGATCCGCTGCACTTGTCTGCGATAGAGGTACAGATGAAAGAGTTTTCGATCAAGATTTCGGCCAACAGCCAGTATCAACCGGAGCGCTCCTCCCCTACTGAGGATCGCTATGTATTCGCCTACACCATCGTGATCGAGAATCACGGCAGCCAGCCGGCACGCCTGCTCAATCGTCACTGGATCATCACCGACGCCGATGGCAAGGCGCAGGAAGTGCGAGGCGAGGGGGTCGTGGGAGAGCAACCTCACCTGAAACCCGGCGAGCGTTTCGAGTACACCAGCGGCACCATCATCCCCACACCGGTCGGCAGCATGCATGGTAGTTACAGCATGATTGGCGACGATGGCACCCAATTCGACGCCGATATTCCGGCCTTTTCGCTCGCGTCCGTCGCGACCATGCACTGAGCCAGGCTGCACCGGGTTGGGTCGCGCCGATCTGGCCGGATCCGACCGGGCTGCTCTGCGCTGCCGCGGCCTCGCTCGATTTGGTCTCGCCCGGCCTGGCCAACACTGAGCCGGCGCCATGACTCTCGGCCGCGTCGGCGAGCAGCGCAAGCCTTATCCATACCAGCCCGCCACATCGGAGCCGGGGCGAAACCATGTCCATCTTTGCGATCGGCGACATCCAGGGGTGCTATCGAGAGCTGCGGCGCCTGCTCGATACCATCGACTTTGATCCAAGCGCCGATCAACTCTGGCTGGTCGGCGACCTGGTCAATCGCGGACCGGATTCGCTGGCCGTGATGCGATTCGTGCACGATCTGGGCGATCGCGCCGTCACGGTGCTGGGGAACCACGACCTGCATCTCCTGGCCCTGGCGCAGGGCAATACCCGTCACGCCAAGAAGAGCACGCTCGACGACATCCTCCGCGCCCCGGATCGCGACGCACTGCTGCACTGGCTGCGTCACCGCCCCCTGCTCCATCATGACCCAGGCACGGGATTTACCATGATCCATGCCGGCCTGCCGCAGCAGTGGACCATCGCGGACGCGCAGGGCTGCGCGCGCGAGCTAGAAGACACGCTGCGCGGGCCGCATTACGCCGCCTACCTGCATGAGATGTACGGCAATAAGCCCAAGCGCTGGACACCGGATCTCACCGGCATGGAGCGCCTGCGCTTCATCACCAATTGCCTGACCAGGCTTCGATTCTGCAAACCGGACGGCGCCCTGGCCTTGAGCGAGAAAGGCGAGATCGGTAGCCAGTCCCCGGGGCTCCTGCCCTGGTTTCGGATGCCGGACAGACGCACCCGCGGCGACCGGATCATCTTCGGCCACTGGTCCACCGTCGGCTATCTCGCCGAGCACAATGTCTGGGGATTGGACAGCGGTTGTTTGTGGGGCGGGGCGCTCACCGCAATCCGGATTGATCCGCCCGGGCCGATCACACCCCTCCAGATCGACTGCGAGGGTTACCTCAAGCCAGGGGCAGACTAACTCGGTCAGACGAGTCCGACCGGCATGACCCGACCAGACCAGCCCGATCAGCGCTCCAAACGATGAAGCTCCAGGAAGGTCATGGCATAGGCGTTGCGCTCATCGGCAGGACGGGCAATGCGACTGACCTCATACCAATCCGCGCGATCCCATGTCGGAAAGCGCGTATCGCCATCGACCAGCGCGTGTATCAGCGTCAAATACATCCTGTGGACGCGCGGCAACGCCTCGGCGTAAAGCGCCGCACCACCAACGACCAGCAGCTCGGACTGCGCGCCGGCGGCCGCGATCGCGGCATCGAGCGAATCGCAGACAAGACAGCCTTCGGGGCAAAAGGCCGGATCCCGAG
The DNA here is from genome assembly GCA_041741175.1 of Thiocapsa sp. GTDB lineage: Bacteria > Pseudomonadota > Gammaproteobacteria > Chromatiales > Chromatiaceae > Thiocapsa. The sequence continues at coordinate 10,209 of JBGSKP010000264.1, forward strand.
AGAGCACAATATGACGTCGCCTCGGCAGCGGTCCGGGCAGAGACTCCCAAGTCCGCCGCCCCATCAGGATGGTCTTATCGAGCGTCAACTGCTTGAAGTGCGCCAGGTCCGCCGGGAGATGCCAGGGCAGACGGTTGTCGAACCCGATGACGCCGTTGTCGGCGATCGCGGCGACCAGGCCGAGGAGTGGGGTGTGGTGTTCGGTTGCATGCATTCTGATTACCAACCGACAGATCGCTCAGTGCGAGGCCTGATCGGCGTTAAACATCATCCGCGTACTGCGCCAGCGCCGCACTTAGTCGCTCGCGCACCAGATCACGCAGCGCTGCCGGCTCGATCACCTCGACATCCGGGCCGTACCGCAAGACATCCATGGTCAGCTCCAGGGCGTTGCTGTAGGGAATACGCAGCTCATAGCAGCCATCATCCAGAAACCGACCCTCCTGATCGCGATGCCACTGCTCTTTGGCCACCCAACGGGCGCGCTCGGGGCTGAATCGCAGCACCGCCATCTGGGCCGGGGCGCCCGCGAAGATCCCATAGGAGTCGGCAAAGTGGTGTTCCAGATCCGTCTCCGCGATCTCCCGCGCCGACCCCGGCAGTGGCTGCGCGGCCTCGATCGCATCCAGCGCAAAGGTCCGCAGCCCGTCGCGCAGATGACACCAGGCATCCAGATACCAATTGTCGCGATAGTAAGTCAGGCGCTGCGGCGAGACCTCACGCTCGTCATGCCGATTGCCGCTCCGATTGAAATAGCGTATCCGCAGTCGCTGATGCTGGGCCAGAGCGCCGGCCACCGTCTGGAAATGGCGGCCACCGCGGCGGGCGCCCATCTGCACCACACAGACACGTGCCGCAAGCCCATCCAGACCGGGATGCTGGAGCTCAAGTAACTCGCCGATGCGTTTCTGAAGCGGCTTGAGATGCTGGTCGAGCAGGCCGGGCTGCACGCTTGTCAACAACTGCTGCACAGTGAGCAGGGCATGCAGCTCCGAGGCATTGAACCAGAGACCGGGAAGCTCGTACATCGCTCCCTCGGCCAGATCATAGGTGTAGCCGTTGTACGCGCGGTCGTAGACGATCGGGGCATTGAGGTGGATCCGCATGTCTTCGATGAGACGCTTGATCGTCGCCCGCGAGCATTCCAGCTCGTCTTGCAGCCGCTGGCGCGACACCGGATGCCGAGCCGCCTGGAAAATCCGGTTGAGCTCGAAGATCCGGTCGAAACGATCCACCGATCACGTCCTAGAGCATGGCGACAGCCGCCTTCGGCACGGCTGCCGGCGCGGCCCAGAGTTTTTCAAGATTGTAGAAATCACGCACCTTGGGCAGCATCACATGAACGACGACACCGTTGAGGTCCACTAGGGCCCATTCACCCTCGTTCACGCCTTCCAAACCGAGCGGGGGCTCGCCCGCCTCTTTCGACCGGTACGCCACCGTCTCGGCAATCGCCTTGACGTGGCGGTCCGACGTCCCTGATGCCACGACCATATAGTCGGTAATGGCGGTCTTGCCCCGGACATCCATCACCTCGATGTCGCGGGCCTTCATGTCGGCGAGTGTGTCGACGACCAATTGTCGAAGTGTCTCAAGCTGCATGCGATCTCCTCTGTTCCTGGATTGGATTGCGACTTAAGTGTCGCCGATGTGTGCGCCATCCTGGCGGACAGCGGGGACGTTTAGACCGGCCCCAATGACGTTCGCCGGGTGAGGGCCGGCGGGCAACATCCGGCGGGCGACGGTGCAAGCGTGTCCCATCGGATCGGTGCGCCTGCGGCTCACCGATAAAGCTTTTCCGACTCGATGATCGCGAGCACCGACTCCGGCAACAGATAGCGCGGACTGCGGCCCTGAGCGATCAGCTCGCGCACCCGCGTCGCCGAGATATCGATCTGCGTGACCTCTTGAAAGAGAATGCGCCCCGCGGGTGCCTCTGCCAAGTCGCGCGCATCATGGCAACCATACCGGGCATAGAAGGCCCCGAGTCCAGAGTCCAGCACGGATGGCGGACCGGGGCGTCGCATCACCACGACATGCGCCAAACCCAGAATGTCGCCCGGCCGATGCCAACTCAAGAAACCGGCAAAGGCATCGGCGCCGACCAACAGACAGAGTGGGCAATCCCGACCCAATTCGGCACGCAAGGATCGCAGCGTATCGTAGGTGAAGGATCCGCCGGGGCGTTCGAGCTCGCGCGTATCGGAGACGAAACCCGGCTGTGCGGCGATCGCCGCCACAAGCATGGCCAGTCGCTGGTCGGACGAGGCGACCGGCTGCGCCCGATGGACGGCGACATTCACCGGAATGAGCCGGACCTCCTGCAGACCGAGCACCTGCAGACAGTCGAGCGCCGGGCGCAGATGCCCGAAGTGGATGGGGTCGAATGTGCCGCCGAGGATGCCGATCATCGCCTCATGCTCTTCGCGGCGACCCTATGGCCATCAGGTACGCACCTCGCCGTTGCCAAGCACCACGAACTTCACAGAGGTCAGGCCCTCAAGCCCGACCGGCCCGCGGGCATGAAACTTATCCGTGCTGATGCCGATCTCGGCACCCAGGCCATACTCGAATCCATCGGCAAAACGGGTCGAGGCATTCACCATCACGGAGCTGGAATCGACCTCGCGCAGGAAACGACGAGCACGGCTGTAGTTCTCCGTGACGATCGCGTCCGTATGGGCTGAGCCGTGCGCCGCAATATGCTCGATCGCCGCATCCAGTCCGGAAACGACCCGGATCGACAGGATCGGCGCCAGATATTCGGTATCCCAATCGGCGTCGATCGCCGCCTTGGTCTCGGGCAGGATCTCACGGGTGCGCGCGCAACCTCGGAGCTCTACGCCCTTCTCGCGATAGGCCGTCGCCAGGCGCGGGAGGATGGTCGCCGCGATCACCTCGTCAACCAAGAGCGTCTCCATCGTGTTGCAGGTGCCGTAGCGCTGGGTCTTGGCATTTATGGCGATATCGAACGCCTTATCCGGATCAGCGTCCGCGTCGATGTAGACATGACAGATGCCGTCCAGATGTTTGATGACCGGGACGCGGGCCTCGCTACTGATCCGCTCGATCAGTCCTTTGCCGCCACGCGGGATGATGACATCCACGAACTCGGGCATGGTGATCATGGCGCCAACCGCCGCGCGATCGGTCGTGGCAACCACCTGCACCCCGTCTGCGGGCAGACCGGCCTGAACCAACCCCTGCTGGATACAGCCCGCGATGGCCTGGTTCGACTCAAATGCCTCCGAGCCGCCACGCAGGAGGGTGGCATTGCCCGACTTCAGACAGAGCCCGGCCGCATCCGCCGTCACGTTGGGTCGCGACTCATAAATGATACCGACCACGCCAAGCGGCACCCGCATGCGCCCCACCTGGATCCCGGATGGACGGTAATCCAGATCGGTGATGGCCCCGACCGGATCCGGCAGGGTAGCAATCTGGCGAAGACCCTCGATCAGGGTATCGATCCGCCCCTCGGTCAGCTCCAGCCGATCCAGCAGCGCCGCATCCAGACCCTTCGCGGCGCCCTGCTCCAGGTCGATCCGGTTAGCCGCGGCGATACCCGTGCGACGCCGATCGATTTCTTCGGCAATTGCCAGCAAGGCAGCATTCTTCTGTCGCGTCGTCGCGCGCGCGAGTGCACGGGAAGCGGCCCTCGCCCGCCGCCCAAGGTCGCTCATGTAGGCATCGATATCGCCGATCAGTCGTTCGCTCATCTGAAACCAAAGGAGTGATAAATTGGCTGAGTGTATGACGACGGGACCTGAATAGCCAAGAAACCCAGCGGAAACGGATGCGACCGAAACTGATGCGCTGCCGGATATGTCGCAAATCGATCTCGCGGCGAAGGTGGGCCAGGCGGAACGTCGAAGGCCATTCCGAGCCGCTCGTCGGTGCGAGCGCAGGATTCAACCGACTCGCTGCTGCCGTCGGCGCGTGCCTTGGCCGTGCTCCACGGACGCACAATGCCCGCAAACCGACGCGCACACATCACCGGATACGCGGCGACCGGGACTACCCGCCGACCTAACCCTTGCGACGCGACGTCCTCCGCGCCTTGATCCTGTCCGCCAGCAGGCCGATCAGGACACCGCCGGCTCCCATCAACATCCATAGAGGGAGCCCGAACCCGCCTCCCAGGGCGACGATACCGGCGCCGCCATTCTCGACGGCGACAAAGGTCCCGAGGATTGCCCCCACGCCCAGTCGTAATGTCCAGGATCGCGCATCCCAGATGCTGTGCCTCAAGGCCAGGGTCAGCACCTTCAGAAGCGGCCACGCGGCCTTGCGGTCGCGGGTCAGCGCCAGCATGGCTCCCGCCTTCTTGAAGCCACGTAAGGTTCCGTAACGAATGCTCCCCAGGTCACGCGACCAACCCAGGAGCCGTTGCTGCTCGGCCGGGGGAAGACGCAGAACGGCTTGTACGATGGCGGGTTGAGCCGCCGTTTCTTCCACTTCGGACACTGATCTCTCCTCATCAAGGCGCTGAGTCCGGCCGGACGACTGACGTGCCCTCGTCACGGTCCCGCATTGGCGAGGATTCTATCAGGCAACCGCTCGGGGACGGCGATCGTTGCGGCGTCCGGCTCGACGCGATGCGCTGAGTTGAGCGGTGAGGGCCTTCCTTCAGGGGTCGCCGAGACATTGACGAGGTGAGGCGTCAGCGCGTTGCCTCGTGATAGGCTCGACGAATCCAATCAGCTAAGCCAAGCCACCCCCGCGGAGGTCCGTTGATGTCTTGGAAGACCGCCCATCGCTCTTTCTATTACGAACATGCACCCGAGCCGCCGGATCTGATTCTGAATCCGGCGGAGACGGCGATGCTGAGCATCGACGTGCAGAACATCTATCTGGAGGTCTCGGAGGATCCGACGGAAGCCGCACGCTGGTTTCCCTTCCATCGACGCATGCTCGAGATCGTGATCCCAACCACCCGCGCCTTGCAGGACGCCTTCCGCGCCAAGGGCATCGACGTGATCCACGCGCGCATCGCCTGTCTGCTGGACGACGGGCGGGATCGCTCGCTCAGTCAGAAGAAGCCGGGTTGGAATGCGCTGCTGCTGCCCAAGGACAGCGCGGCAAGTCAACTGGTCCCGGAGCTGGCGCCGCGCCCCGGCGAGATCGTCGTCACCAAGACCACCGACAGCGCGCTGACCGGCACCAACCTGCGCCTGATCCTCGGCAATCTGGGCATCCGCAACGTGGTGCTGACCGGGATCTTCACCGATCAATGCGTCTCCTCCACGGTGCGCAGTCTCGCCGACGAGAGCTTCAACGTGATCGTGGTCGAGGACTGCTGCGCTGCCGGCACCGACGCGCTGCACCGGCGCGAGTTGGAGATCATCAACATGATCTACTGTCAGGTCCTCTCCAGCGTCGAGCTGCGAGACATCATGGCTCTGTGACGGGCGGTTGGAGTGTCGCGGCCGCCCCGGATGATCGCCGTGGCTGACACTGGGCCTGTCTTGGTCGTGAATACGACATGTCGCCATCTCAACGGGCCGTTTAACCCGGGAAGTCGTTGAAAAGTCGTTCTCCATTATTGGCCCGTTGTTTGCGTTTAATTGCCTAAGAGCAACAGCAGCGCAGAGCGATCGCATGGCAGCAACCTACACACCGAAACCGAGAGCGCAGAGCGCAGCCGTCCCTATCTCACGCAAGCTGAGCACGGCTAACCTGGTTGCCTGGTTTGCCGTGCATGGCGTGACCATGGGCTACGCTCTGGCTGCCCATCTGAACGCGAATCCGGATTCCTGAGCGGTGAACACGACATCAACCCAGCGCGCTTCGGCACTCGACAAACGCAAGCTGCTGGTCTGTGCAAGCGTTGAGTTGACCGACCGTCAGCATCGGATCATCCCCCTGCTGTTCAAACAGGCGCCGCATAGCGCCATCGTGTTGCGACATGACGGACAGGTCTACGCCTACTTGAACCAATGCGTGCATATGGTGCGGCGTCTGGACTGTATGCATGATGCGGTCTTCGATGCCCAGCACGAGCACCTGCGCTGCTCCATGCACGGCATCGTCTACGACCCAGTCACGGGTGAATCCTTAAGTGTATTGTGCGCCGGGGAGCGGCTTGAGGCGTTGCGCGTCATCGAGATCGACGCTCAGGTCTACCTCGTCGACAAACGCGTGACGGGCCTGGCCTGACTTCTGGCCTGACCTGACCTGTGTGATCGGCGATGTTTCCGCCGACATGCCGTCTCTATAACGCCGGTTCCCCCAGAGTAGCTTCCCGTGTCACCACGATCGTCCGGCACTGCAAAAGCGGGACGAGGCTGCCGCGTTGTCAGAGCATAATCCCGGCCTACTGAGTCGCTGGGTCAATATCGAATCGACTCGATTCGGCCGCGTGCCACACAACATGCGGCAAGAAATACTCAGAGTAATGCCCGCCGACCTTCTCGGACGCTCCTGCCGTCGCCAATCCAGCGAGCGGTCCCGCGATTCTCCTTGGCCTTGACGCATGCACACGACCGCGTTCCAGTGGCAGGTACTGGTTATCGTCGACACCAATCGATACAACCGATACTGTCTGTTGGCGCGCTGCAATTCGGTGGTCTAACGTTGAATAGCGCAACGCCCCTCCCAGAGCAGAGCCAGCCCGGGGTTGCGCTACGACGATTGCTCCAGACTGAAGCACGTAGACAATGACAGGAAAACAAGCGGTGTTGCCCACCACATTCGAACCCAGCCAAGACGAGGAGATGATTCCCATGCTCATGAAGGCGATCCCGGCGGCCGTCCTCGCGGCCCTTCTGACCACCTCCGCAGCCGCAGACCCTGCGATGGCGGTTGGCAAGGCGAGGCCCAACAGTTTCTGGTGGCCCGACCAGCTCGATCTGCAGCCCCTGCGCGACCACGACCCAGCGTCCAATCCCTATGGTGCGGATTTCGATTACGCGAAGGCCTTCGCGAGCCTCGACCTCGCGGCCGTCAAGACGGACCTCAAGGCGATGATGCGGACGTCCCAAGACTGGTGGCCCGCCGATTTCGGCCACTATGGCCCCCTGTTCATCCGCATGGCTTGGCACAGTGCCGGCACCTACCGGGTGGCGGACGGGCGCGGCGGTGCCGGCGGCG
>JBGSKP010000265.1:0-2950 GCA_041741175.1 Thiocapsa sp.
GCTACTCGGTGCGCTCTGCGGGCGAGGTCTGCGGCAGGCGAGCGCTCGATCTGCTCCGGCGTCCCCGGCGGCGTGTCGGGCCGGGGAGGGGTTTTTGGCAAGGGTGTTCCGAGCGCATCGGTATCCCCGCGACTAACAAGAGCACAAGGGGAAGACATCTATGTACATCGCCATGGTCAGTGCCGAGTGCGCGCCGATCGCGAAGGCAGGCGGGCTGGGGGATGTCGTGCACGGATTGTCGCGCGAGCTCATGGCGCTCGGGCAGGAGGTCGAGGTGTTTTTGCCGGCGTACGATTCGCTGCGCCATGATCTGATCGCAGGTCGCCAAACGGTCTATCGCGATCTGCCGGTTCCCTACTTCGATCAGTGGATCGACTGCCGCGTGGACACCGGCGAGGTCGACGGGATCACCTGCTTCTTCATCGAATCGGATACGCCCCATGGGTTCTTCCGGCGCGGACGCATCTACGGCGAAGCGGACGATGCGGAGCGTTTCGCCTTCTACTGTCGCGCCGTCCTGGAGTTCATGCTCAAGTCCGGCAGGCGTCCCGATGTGCTGCACTGTCACGACTGGCAGACCGCCCTGGTGCCCGTCCTGCTGTTCGAGATTTACCAGAAGCTCGGTCTGACGGATGTTCGCGTCTGCTACAGCCTGCACAACGTCGGCTACCAGGGAGTGGTCGGCGAGGCGATCCTGCGTCAGGTCGGCCTGGATGCGGGCCGTCTGATGACACCGGACCGGCTCCTGGATCCCGCGAATCCGCTGGCGGTCAATCTGATGAAGGGTGGCATCATCTTCTCGAACTTCGTCAACACGGTCTCGCCGCGCTATGCCTGGGAGATCCAGAACACCGATCAGGGAATGGGCCTGCAGGGCGTTCTGCGGGCTCATGACGGCAAATTCGGCGGGGTGCTCAATGGGATCGACGACGGGGTTTGGAACCCGGCGACCGACCGGCACATCCCCGAACCCTTCAGCGCGGATCGCCTGGAGTGCAAGAGCGTCAACAGCCGCGTCCTGCGCGAGCGTCTGGGGCTGGTCGATGCGGTCAAGCCGATTGTGGCCGTGGTGAGTCGGCTCGACTATCAGAAAGGCGTGCATCTGGTGCAGTTCGGTATGGCGCATGCGCTCGCCAAAGGCTGCCAGGTCGCGCTCCTCGGCGCTGCACTGGATCCGCAGGTCGCCGAGCAGTTTCGGCGCCTTCAGGACGAGAGCGCAAACCATCCGGATTGCCGACTCGTCCTTGCCTATGACGAGGAGTTGTCCCATCTCATCTATGCGGGCGCCGACATGATCCTCATCCCGAGTGTCTACGAGCCCTGCGGACTGACCCAGATGATTGCGATGAAATACGGCGTGGTCCCGATCGCGCGGCGGATCGGCGGGCTGGCCGATACCGTCTTCGATGCTAATTTTTCGGATCGACCCTTCGAGGAGCGCAATGGCTATCTCTTCGACGACCTGACCGAGACCGCTCTGGCGAGCGCCATGGACCGCGCAATCGATCTTTGGCACAAGCATCCCGACTACTTCCAGCAACTGCAGGGCAACGGGATGCGTGTCGATCGCTCATGGCGCCGACCCGCCCGGCAGTATCTCGACATTTACGCCCACATCCGGGTTCACTAGACGACGATGACTCCGCGACTTTCTCCGACTCCTGCCTCGTCCACGCCTCTGGACATTAAGGCGCTGCGCGCTCAATTTCCGATCCTCGCAACACGCGTTCACGGTCAGCCGCTGGCCTATCTTGATAATGCGGCAAGTACGCAGCAGCCGTCGCAGGTGATCCAGGCGGTCAGCGATTACCATCAGCAATATCACGCGAACATTCACCGCGGAGTGTACCAACTCTCGCGCAACGCCACGCGGATGCACGACTATGCGCGCGAGGTGGTTGCCCATTTCATTCACGCGGCCGAGCCGGTCGAATGTCTCTTTACCCGCGGAACCACCGAATCGATCAACCTGGTCGCTGCCTCCTGGGGACGCGCCAATCTGCGGCCGGGCGACGAGATCATCCTCTCCAACCTGGAGCACCACTCCAATATCGTGCCCTGGCAGATGGTCTGCGAGCTCACGGGGGCGCACATCCGGGTCATCCCGGTCACGGATGCGGGCGAACTGGACATGGCGGCATATCGCCGCCTGCTCTCGCCGCGGACCCGTCTGGTTGCGGTCAATCATGTCTCCAACGCACTGGGGACCATCAATCCAGTCAAGGCGATCATCGACGCGGCGCACACGGCCGGCGCGCTGGCGCTGATCGACGGGGCGCAATGGGTGGCCCATGGCGTCACCGATGTCCAGGCGCTGGATGCGGATTTTTACGCCTTCTCCGGCCACAAGCTCTATGGATCGACCGGGATCGGTGTGCTGTATGGCAAGCGCCATCTGCTTGAGTCCATGCCGCCCTATCAGGGCGGTGGCGACATGATCGAGCAGGTGACGTTCGAGAAGACGACCTACGCCCAGTTGCCGAACAAGTTCGAGGCCGGCACGCCTCACATCGCGGGCGCCGTCGGTCTTGCCGCCGCCATCGAATGGATCGAGGGTGTTGGATTCGAACGCATCGCCGCGCATGAGCAACGTCTTCTGCGCCATGCCACCGAGCGTTTGTCGGCGATCCCCGGTCTGCGGATCAAGGGCACCGCGCACCACAAAGCCGCCGTCGTGTCCTGGATACTGGTCGATCCCCCGATCGGAACGCTCGACGTCGGTATGCAGCTCGATCTACATGGGATTTGTATTCGCACCGGGCATCATTGCTGCCAACCCTTGATGGACCGTTTTGGCATTGCCTCGACCGCGCGTGCCTCCTTTGCGCTGTACAACGAGTTGTCGGAGATCGATCGTCTGGCCGATGCGCTCGGCGAGATCGTGGCCGCCGCGCGCCGTCAGCCCACGCAGGTGGATGCCGCTGTGCCGTCCGCTATGGCCGGCACCGAT
>JBGSKP010000266.1:0-3123 GCA_041741175.1 Thiocapsa sp.
CGGCGGGCGGGGATCCCCTCGGCGGCGAAATCGGACAGGGCCGCGTCCAGGCGCGAGGGCGGGAAGGCGATCAGCAGGCCGCCGGAGGTTTGAGGATCGGCGAGCAGCAGGGACTGCCATTCCGCGAGCGCCGGATCAAGCGTGACCCTTTGCAGGTACGCCTTCAGATTGGTCTTGGCGCCGCCCGGAAAGGCCCCGGATTCGGCAAGCGGCAGGGCCTCCTCGAGGACCGGAATTGCGGACCAGTGCAGCTCGATGGTCAGGCCGGACCCTCGGGCCATTTCAAGCGCATGACCGAGCAGTCCGAATCCGGTGATATCCGTGGCGGCATGCGCGCCATGACGCAGCATGATTGTCGCCGCCTTGTCGTTGGGCACCAGCATCAACTCGGTGACCCGGGCAATCCCCTCGGGCGAAAGCTTGGCGTTCTTGAGCGCGGTCGTCAGAACACCGATGCCGAGCGGTTTGGTCAGCACCAGGATATCGCCGGGACGGGCGCCACCCTTGAGAACCAGACGATCCGGGTGCGCGACCCCGGTTACCGCCAGTCCGAACAGGGGCTCGGGGTTCTTGACGGTGTGCCCGCCGACCACCGGCACCCCGCAGGCCGCCGCGCCGGCGATCAAACCCTTCAGGATCTCGGTCAGGATACCGAGCGGAAGACGCGTGTCGGGAAAGCCGGCCACGGAGACCGCCGACACCGGACGCGCGCCCATCGCATAGATGTCCGACAGGCTATTGATCGCCGCGATTCGACCGTAATCGAAGGGACTGTCCACCACCGGGGTGAAGACATCCACGGTCGTGACGATCGCCAGGTCGTCCGCAACGCGCACGACACCGCAGTCGTCTGGATGCTCCAGTCCGACGATCACATCCGGATGCTGGGTCAGCGGCAGTTCGCGCAGAACCTGCGACAGCTCGGCGGGGCCGAGTTTCGCCGCTCAACCCGCGCAGGTGGCAAGCTGGGTCAGTCTGATGTCCATGGATGTCCTAATGAGGTTGCTGGTATCGATCGAGCTTGGTGGCCTTGATCCCTGCTCGGCGTCTCTATTGCATACTTCAGAGACGCACCCTCGACTTGAGCCATGCCGAGCAATGAAATCGATTAAACGGATGGTAATGCGGCGATCGCGATAAATATACAGGTTTAACCTGGGTGATCCGCGCGATCGGCGACCTCATCTGCATCGCCAGGCCGACGACGGCCTCGGCCCGATCCTTCGTCAGCACTTGGCGGCGGATCTCGCTTTCGCCCGAGCCCACGGCTTGACCGACTGAACGGCGCGCGCGGCTCAACGCCCACCGCGCCGCAGTGCACTCAAGAAAAAGGCTTTGCGACAGGCGTGGTTCCTTACGCGAGCGACTTGGACGAATCGCATCATCGTTGTTATCCCCAATGGCTGTGGTCGCTCCTGTGGATAAGCTGTGCGCGCCCGGGTTAACGCGTGGGCGGCAGAGGCTTAATCGTCGGCTGGGTTCTTTTTGACCAGTCTGGTCTCACCCAGTTTGGCCGGCACCGGCCATGACCTGCGGTCAGTCTGCGTTGTTCGATCCTCTCGCAGCCGTGGGTGTTAAGCGCAGTCCGCGTGGCACGACCCAACGCTCGGCTACCTCGAACAGACCCTGGAGGGCGAGTGCCAGCACGGCTGCCGGGACGGCGCCCTGCATGATAAGCGCCGTGTCGTCCAGGCGAATCCCGGTGAGGATCGGCTGACCATAGCCGCCGGCGCCGATGAGCGCGGCGACGGTCGCGGTGCCGACATTCAAAACGGCAGAGGTCTTGATGCCGGCAAGGATGGTGTTGGCGGCAAGCGGCAGCTCAACCAGGCGCAAGCGTGCGCTGCGGGTCAGGCCGAGGACGTCGGCGGATTCACGCACCGGGGTTGGAATGTCCGCCAGCCCGGCGTAGGTATTGCGAACGATCGGCAGCAGGCTGTAGAGAAAGAGCGCCACGACCGTCGGGAGCCAGCCGATGCCGAGCCAGGGGATCAAGAAGACGAAGAGGGCGAGCGAGGGAATCGTCTGGATCATGCCGGTGATGCCCAGGATGAGCTGTCCGAGCCGTGGCTGTTGTGCGGCCAGCACGCCGAGCGGCACGGCGAAGAGGATCGCTGCGATCAGCGAGACGCTCACCATGCCAAGATGCTCAAGCGTGCGCTGGCCCAGTTGGCGCCAGAAACCGGTGCTCGATACCGTGACCGCGATGCCGAGCGTGTCGGCCAAGAGCGTCGCGGCAGCCGCTTGCTCGGAGACGCCGGCGAGCTTGACCTCCCCGTTCATGCGCGCCATGGTCGCCTCGTCGATGGCGCCTTCCAGGCGCAGGAAGGCGGCGAGGGCGTCCGGCGCCTCCTCGGCTAGGGTGGCGCGGTAGAGCAGGATCGCCTGATAGTCCTTGAAATAGCCCAGGTCATCGTTGAGCATCCTCAGCCCGTAACGGGCGATCTCGGCATCCGTGGTGTAGACCACGGTGACGTCGAGGTGCCCGGCGGCGATGCCGCGATAGACCAGGTCATGATCCAGTCCCTGTACACGGGTCTGCGGGAGTCGGTAGCGCTCGCGCAGTCCGGGCCAGCCATCGCTGCGATCCAGGAATTCGCTACTGAACCCGAGCTTCAGCTCCGGATGAGCGCGCAGGTCCGAGATCCGCTTCAGATCGAGCTGCTCGGCCAGGTCGCCGGGGACGGCAATGGCATAGGTGTTCTGGAAACCGAGCGAGCGTGAGGCGCGAATCCCGCGGGTCGCGAGTGCCGCTGCCAGCGCTTCGGGGGTGGAGACGTCCTCGCCGGAAAGGATCTCGCGGGCGAGGGTGCCGCTGTACTCGGGATAGATGTCGATCTCGCCGCTTAGGAGCGCGCCCCAGAGGATGCGTGTTCCGCCCAGCTCGCCGCGATGACGTGCCGGATGACCCGCGTCGAGCGCGAGCAGGCGCAGCGCCTCGCCGAGGATGACGGACTCGGTGAACTTCTTCGAGCCGATGGTGACGGGGTGGGGTGCCGACTCCTGTGCCAGCAATGCGGGCGACCAGGCGAGCAGACCACAAATGAGCAGTCCGGGCGCGAGCAGGACTGTCGCCACTGCGATTAGCCAGCGTGATGAATACCGACGGGGTCCGCGCCGCGG
>JBGSKP010000267.1:0-21468 GCA_041741175.1 Thiocapsa sp.
AGTTGACGGCGGCGCAACAGTCCGCGACGCAAAGCGGCGCCAGGGCGCTGGACGACGCGCAGGCGCGGATCGCCGCGCTTGAGGCAGCGATCTCCGACGAACGCGCCAAATCCCAGGGGATCGAGTCGACGCTCAGTGACGCGTCGGAGCGGGCGAAACTGGCGGTTCGTGGTCTGTATCAGCGCTTCTCCGAACTCGGCGGCACCCATACCGATCGCGGAATGCTCCTGAAGCTCGCCGATGCGGAGCTGCGTTTCCCGCCCGCGAAGGCCACCCTCATGAACAGCGATCTGCCGAGTCTGGATCGGCTCGCCGGCCTGCTCGCCGAGCATCCGGACCTCAGTGTCCGGATCGAAGGCTATACTGACAGCCTGGGCGACGAGCAGGTTAACCTCACCTTGTCGCGGGAACGTGCCGAAGCGGTCAAGCAGGCACTTATCGCGCGCGGCGTGAAGGCCGAGCGGCTGACGGCCGAGGGCATGGGGCCAGAACGTCCGATCGCCGACAATGCCACGTCGGCCGGACGTGCTCAGAATCGTCGGGTCGAGGTCTACATCCTCGAGGGTTGATCACCTTGTCCACAGACCGGGATGACAGACCGGCCGCTTCTGTTGCGGAGCCGTTATTCGGCCTGATTCCCAATCGGATCCGCGGCCTGATCCCGGCCCAGATCCCCGCTCAGGCCGACGGCTGGGCGGCGCACCTGGAACTGCTGATTGCTGCGCGTGACGGGCGCAGCCGGGTTGTCGGCAAGCAACAGCTCGGCCCGTTGACGATCCAGCGCGCCTTCTATCCCGAAGGCACGCCCTGTCATCTGTATCTGCTGCATCCGCCGGGCGGCATAGTCGGCGGGGATCGACTGGATATCGAGATTCAGGTCGCGGGCGGCGCCCATGCGCTGGTCACGGCACCCGGAGCCACCAAGTTTTACCGCAGCGCCGGGCCGCTGAGTCGGCAGAGTCAGCGCTTGAGGGTCGCGGCGGGCGGCATCCTCGAATGGTTTCCACGCGACAACATCTTCTTTCCCGGCGCCTGCTGCGCGTTGGACACGCGGGTCGAGCTGACTGGCGACGCGCGCTTTATCGGCTGGGAGATTCAGTGTCTGGGGCGGCCGGCGATTGCCGAGCGATTTCATGAGGGGCGCGCCGAGATCGCCTTCACCCTGCTGCGCGACGGCCGGCCGCTGCTCCTGGAGCGCCTGCGCGTGGAGGGTGAGTCAAGCCTGGATGGACGCGCCGGGCTGCGCAGTTTTCCGGTCTGCGCAACGCTGGTGATGACCGGCGCCGGTCCGGAAACCCTGAACGCCGCGCGGCGAAGGATTGACGCTGCCCTGGACTATCCGATCGGCGCCACACTCGTCGCCGATCTCCTGCTGGTCCGGGCGCTCGCCCCCGCGGTTGAGCCGGTTAGTCAATTATTCATGGGCTTATGGTCGGATTTACGCCCCGGCCTGCTTGGTTTACCGGCATCGCCGCCACGCATCTGGGCGACCTGATGCGCACGGCGGGGTATCATCGGGATCGCGCCGATCCCGACCCAATTCCGACCCAATCTCGATCAGGAGCCCATCATGGACCTCAGTCCCCGAGAGAAGGACAAGCTGCTGCTCTTCACGGCCGGCCTCCTTGCCGAGCGCCGCAAGGCCCGGGGCGTTCGGTTGAACTATCCCGAGGCGATCGCCTACATCAGTTGCGCGATCCTGGAGGGCGCGCGCGACGGCCGCACCGTGGCCGAGCTGATGGACTACGGGCGGACCCTCTTGACCCGCGAGGACGTGATGGACGGCATCCCGGAGATGATCGACGACATCCAGGTCGAGGCGACCTTCCCGGACGGGACTAAGCTGGTCACCGTCCACGATCCGATCGGCTGACGAACCGCGTCCGGTAGGACATGGCTTGTCCGGGCTCGGGATCGATCTTGAAGCGACTCGCTGCCGTCGTCGTTGACGCGGTTCATGTGTTTTTCGGATTTGATATTTTTAATGTCCTAAACCGCGCCGACTCCAACGGTCATCAAGTCTGCCGGGGCCGATCCCATCCAAAAACATCGCATACCGCGCCGGGCGCGGTTTAGTCAGGAGTAGGCCCATGATTCCAGGTGAGATCATCACGGTTCCGGGCGACATCGAGCTGAACGCCGGCCGACCCGGACTGACCCTCAAGGTCGCCAACACCGGCGACCGTCCGATCCAGGTCGGCTCGCACTATCACTTCTACGAGACCAACGCCGCACTCGCATTCGATCGGGAGCAGACCCGAGGGCTGCGGCTCGACATCCCGGCCGGCACGGCCGTGCGTTTCGAGCCCGGTCAGTCCCGCACCGTGACCCTGATTCCCTATGCCGGCGACCGCGTCGTCTACGGCTTCAACGCCCGGGTGATGGGCGCACTCGACGGAGACCAGCCATGAGCCGAATCAGCAGGGCGGCCTATGCCTCCATGTATGGCCCGACAGTCGGAGACCGGGTGCGTCTGGGCGACACCGAGCTCTTCATCCAGGTCGAGGAGGATCGCACCCGTTACGGCGACGAGGTGACGTTCGGCGGCGGCAAGGTCATCCGCGACGGCATGGGCCAGTGCCAGCGCCAGGCCGACGAGGTGGTGGATCTGGTCATCACCAATGCACTGATCCTCGATCATTGGGGCATCGTCAAAGCCGATATCGGCATCAAGAAGGGCCGTATCGTCGGGATCGGCAAGGCCGGCAATCCGGACACCCAGGCCGGCGTGGACATCCTGATCGGGCCGGGGACCGAGGTAATTGCCGGCGAGGGGCAGATCGTCACGGCCGGCGGCATCGATGCGCATATCCACTTCATCTGCCCTCAGCAGATCGAGGAGGCGCTGATGTCCGGCGTGACGACGATGCTGGGCGGCGGAACGGGGCCTGCGACCGGCACCAATGCCACGACATGCACACCCGGACCCTGGAACATCCGGCGCATGCTCCAGGCCGCCGAGGGGCTTCCGGTCAATCTCGGCTTCCTCGGCAAGGGCAACGGCAGTCTGCCGAATGCGCTGGAGGAGCAGGTGCGCGCCGGTGCCATGGGGCTCAAGCTACACGAGGACTGGGGCACGACACCGGCGGCGATCGACTGCTGTCTGGGGGTTGCCGAAAAGATGGACGTGCAGGTCGCGATCCACACCGACACGCTCAACGAGTCCGGCTTCGTCGAGGACACCATCGCCGCCTTCAAGGACCGCTGCATCCACACCTATCACACCGAGGGCGCCGGCGGCGGCCATGCCCCGGACATCATCAAGGCCGCGGGCCTGCCGAACGTACTGCCGTCCTCGACCAATCCGACCCGACCCTACACGGTCAATACGGTCGACGAGCATCTGGACATGCTGATGGTCTGCCATCATTTGTCGCCGTCGATCCCGGAAGACGTCGCCTTTGCCGAGTCGCGCATCCGTCGCGAGACCATCGCGGCCGAGGATATCCTGCATGATCTCGGCGCCTTCTCGATGATCGCCTCGGACTCCCAAGCGATGGGCCGGGTCGGCGAGGTCATCTGCCGCACCTGGCAGACCGCGCACAAGATGAAGGTCCAGCGCGGCGCGCTCCCCGGCGATCCGGCCGAGCACGACAACTTCCGCGCCAAACGCTACATCGCCAAGTACACCATCAACCCGGCGATCACCCACGGCATCGCGCACGAGGTCGGCTCGGTCGAGGTCGGCAAGCTCGCCGACCTGGTGCTTTGGCGTCCCGCCTTCTTCGGGGCCAAACCCAGTCTCATCATCAAAGGCGGGCTGATCGCAGCAGCGGCCATGGGCGATCCCAACGCATCCATCCCCACACCCCAGCCGGTCCATTATCGACCCATGTTCGGTGCCTTCGGCGGCGCATTGGGCGCCACCTGCATGACCTTCCTCTCGCAATGGGCCTTGGAGGCCGGCGAGCCGCAGCGCTTGGACCTCAAGCGCTTGATCGGGGTGACCCGCGACAGCCGTCTGGTGCGCAAGTGCAACATGATCCATAACGACTATCAGCCGACCATCGAGGTGGACCCGCAGACCTATCAGGTGCGCGCCGACGGCCAGCTGTTGACCTGCGAGCCGGCGACGGTGTTGCCCTTGGCGCAGCGGTATTTCCTCTTCTAACCCGCGCCCGGCGCGGTATGCGATGTTTTTGGATGGGTTCGGCCCCGACAGACTCGACGGCCGCTGGAGCTGGCGCGGTTCAATACATTAAAAAATCGATCAGGATGTCAACGCAGTGGGGGCGGGGCGTTCCTCAGGGCAACAGAATCTGCACCGTCTCGGACGGTCGCAGCAACTCGCTCGGCCCGCGGTCGAAGATGACGTCGAGATAATAGACGGCGCCTTCGAGCTCAACGCGGACGGCCTGCACGCCCAGGCTGTAGACGCGCCCGTCGCGTGGCGCCCCGTCGATCTTGACCCGAGCGGCCTGGCCCGGTTTGAAGCGCCGTAGTGTCGGCGCCGTCACCAGGGCGCGCGCCAGCATCTGATCGTCGGGTGCGATCACGATCAGCGGCTCCTGTTGGAGTGTCTTGTAGATTACGGCGCCGTTCCAGACCTTGCGCGACACGACAATTCCGTCGAAGGGGGCGCGCAGTTCGGTCTGCTCCAGGGCGACCTGGCTGGTCGCCTCGGCCGCCTTGGCGGCCTCCTCCTCCGCTGCTGCGGCAAGCTGGCCGAGTTCGGCGTCGCGCAGCTCCTCGATCGCGATGAGGCCGCGATCGAACAGCTCCTGACTGCGCGCGAGATGACGGCCGGCCTTCTCCACCTCGACCCTGGCGCGTGCTACGCGGGCCTTGGCCTCCAGGAGCTTGGCCTGGGCCTCGCGCTGATCCATGCGCAACAGCAGATCACCCTTGGCGACATGCTGACCGGCACTGACGAGAACCTCTTCGACCACGCCGTTTTCGGTCACCCGCATCTCGACCTCATGCACCCATTCGAGCCATGCCTTCAGCTCCTGCGCGAGGGCCGTGCGTGCGCTGAGCAGCAGCGTGCCGAGCAGCACGAGCCAGACGAGTTTTTTCATTGATCCTGCGCTCCTTCTGCGACGATGGGCTGCCCGATCAGGGTGTTCAGCTCCGCCCACGCCAATGTGCGACAAAAACCGACGCGCTCGCTCTGCAGGCGGGTCTCGGTCTGTTGACTCATGGCGTAACCCAGATCGGCGGTGACCTCCTGCTCGTAGAGTGTCCGGCTCTCATCGAGCTTCAGATCGCGCCAGGCCGTTTCGGTGCGCAGATTGCGCTCTGCCGCATCCAATGCCCGCAGACGCAGCAGCAGCTCGATGGCCTGCTGGCGCAGCTCCATCCGGATCAGATCCTGGTCAGCCTGTGCACGCCCATGGCTCAGCGCAAGCACGGGCGCACGTTCGGCGGCCCGCGCGAGGATGGCCTCCAGGGCTGGCGGACTCTGCGGCGCCGGCAATTTGGGCTGCACGAGGTTGCGCGGGAGATCAGTCGGATCGCCGAGCGCCTGCGCCAGCAGGGTGCGGGTCAACTGTTGGCTGATCTCGCTGGAGGCTCGTTGGTGAAGGATCGCCTGATACACAGCCTCCAGCTCAAGGACGCGCAGCGGCGAGATCTGGCCGAGCTCATTGCGAACACTGGCGCGATCGAACTGGATATAGGCCACCGCCATCGCCTCGCTGGTACTGGAGAAGCTCATGTCCGCCAGCAGCACATCGAAAAAGCGCTCCATGATCTCCAGGCGTTGCGCGTCCTCCCGGCTGATCAAAGCGGCGAGCGGCTGGTTGCGGTTCGGATCGGCGACGTTCGAGTTGCCAAAGGCGAGCCGGTTACAGTCCAGATAGAGCGCTTGGCGGCGCGGCAGCCGTGCGCTCAACTCCGGCGTTGCGGCGACCCGCGGATGCCGATCCGCCGTTTCAAGCGCCTGCTCCAACCGCAGCGGGTCGGAGATGGCGGCAACGGGGTCGGCGATCACGGAACCCAGAATCAGGGCGACGGGGACGCCCAGACGCCTGCTGGGGCGCGTCGCGCCTTTCACGCGGACGGCCCCGTCACGGCGATCGAATCGGTTGCTGGTCCTATCATCGGTCGGATCCACCTCGTTCGTTCTCTGCCGGTCTGCCTGTGGTCGGGTGACTTGGCGTGGCCGCAGAGGGTAAGCCGTTGCAGGCAGGGGCTCAAGTGATTTGCTCGGGTTTCGCCAGACGTTTCGCCAGATGACTCGGCAGATGACTCGGGCGGGGTTACACTGACGTTTGTTCCGTGCCGAGCGCCTGCGTCGATCGGGTTGTCGGCCGCGGTATCCGCCACGAAAGGGGTGAGGACGCGCCGCCCCGGTCAGGCGCCGATGGCCCGCACAACAGAGTCCAGCTCACCCCTCAAGAGGAGATGTTGCCGCATGTCTGCCCTTCGCACACTGTTTATTCCGAGTCTGGTACTGAGTCTGGTCGGGATGGCGATACCCTCGCTCGCCACCGAGAACCCGCCGGTCGACGCGACGGCAACGGCGACGGCCGTGCCCTTCCTCGAATTGACGCCCTGGCAGATCCTTGGCTACCGTTCCGGGACCGATCTGCTGTCCGTTGAGCCCCGCACAATCCCGCCGCAACTGGCGTTCGCCGCGGGCCAGGTCACCGGCAATGTCGGCTGTAACACCTTCTCCGGAGCCTATCAGCTTGAGGGAGATCGCCTCACGATCGACCCGAGAATGGCGACGACCATGATGGCCTGCGAGGAATCGGTCATGGCCCTGGAGCAGGCCGTCACCACACAACTGGCTGGCGTGTCGAGCTACCGCTACGCAGGCTCACGCCTTGAGCTGCTCAATGCCGAGGGTGCCACACTGCTTCTGCTCGATGCCTTAAGGGAGACCCCGTTGGTCGGCGTGACCTGGCGGCTTGACCGCTACAGCAACGGAAAGCAGGCGTTGGTCTCCACTGCTGCGGGTACAGACATCACGCTGATCCTGACGCCGGACGGCCGGCTCAGTGGCTCCGACGGCTGCAACCGCTACATGAGCAACTACACACTGCAAGCGGGTTATCTCACGATCCGCCAGAGCGCAACCACCCGCATGGCCTGTCGTAATCCGGCGGTTGCCGAGCAGGCGACGGCCTATTCGCAGGCATTGAGCCAGGTGCGACGCTACCGCATCACTGGCGAGCAGCTGTTGTTGATGTCCGATGACGGCACGACCCTGGCGCGTTTTCGGGCTGTACGCTCGCCCGTCCGGTCCGCCGAAAACCCCTGATGCAGCAGGCGATGGCCGCGGCAAGCACATGCAATCAATATCTTGCATACAGCCTGTCGCAGCCGACACCAAGGTCTGATGATCCGTCGCAGACCGCGTAGCGAACCATCCAGGAGGGAACGCATGCACTGTTGGGCCAGAACACTCTTCTTCCTCGTCGTCGCGGTGCTAGGCATCGCGAGTATGATCGGGGCTTGTGGTCAGAAGGGGCCGCTTTACCTGCCCGAGGCGCCCGTTGTCGAGGAGCCTGTACCGGGATCGAGCGGAAACGCCGAGACAGTCGCCGGCTCGGATGTGCCGACCCTCGTCGTTGGGCCACCCGAAGCGACCGCACCGGTTCAGGCCCCTTAGCCTGCATACCGAACCGATAGACCGAGCAAATACATCAATCCGGTGCAAGGCACGGACACTTCCAGCCCGCCGATACACTTACCTAAGAGCCTACCCGAGACCGCATGGATCACTTCAACTACCGTGACGATGTTCTCTATGCCGAGGACGTTCCGCTCGCCGACATCGCCGCGCGTTTTGGCACGCCCTGTTATGTCTATTCACGCGCCACCCTGGAGCGCCATTGGCGCGCCTTCGATCGCGCCTTCCGTGACCATTCGCACCTGATCTGCTTTGCCGTCAAGGCCAATTCAAATCTGGCCGTGTTGAACGTCCTGGCGCGTCTGGGATCGGGGTTCGACATCGTCTCCCTGGGCGAGCTGGAACGCGTGCTCGCTGCCGGCGGTGACCCGGCCAAGGTGATCTTCTCCGGGGTCGGCAAGCGCGAGGACGAGATCCGATTTGCGCTTGAGGTCGGCATCCGCTGCTTCAACGTCGAGTCCGAGGCCGAGCTGATTCGGCTCGATCGGATCGCCGGCGAGCTGGGTGTCGTCGCGCCGGTTTCGCTGCGGGTCAATCCCGATGTCGATGCCAACACGCACCCCTATATCGCCACCGGTCTGAAAGAGAACAAGTTCGGGATCGATATCCATGCCGCGGAAGCGGTCTATGTCCAGGCCGCGGCCATGCCGAACATCAAGGTCACCGGCATCGATTGTCATATCGGCTCGCAGCTCACCGATCTTGCGCCCTTTATCGACGCCCTCACACGCGTGCTGGCCTTGGCCGAGCGGCTCGCCGGGCTCGGCATCCCGATCGCCCATCTCGATCTGGGCGGCGGGCTGGGCATCCGGTATACCGAGGAGAATCCGCCTGAGCCGGCGGCCTATGCAGCGGCCATGAGCTATCAGCTCGGCGATCGCCCCTACGAGATCATCCTCGAGCCCGGACGCGCCATCGCCGGCAATGCGGGCGTGCTGCTGACACGGGTGGAGCACCTGAAGCACAACGGCAAGCGTCGCTTCGCGATCCTGGACGCGGCCATGAACGACTTACTGCGCCCGGCGCTCTATCAGGCCAACCAGGACATCGTGCCCCTGCGCCGCGATGCCGACACGGCCCCCGCCCGTTATGACCTGGTCGGGCCGGTCTGTGAGACCGGGGATTTTCTCGGCAAGGACCGGCTGCTCGCCCTGTCCGAGGGTGACCTGCTCGCGGTGCGCGGCGCCGGCGCCTACGGCTTCACCATGAGCTCCAACTACAACAGCCGACCGCGCGTCCCCGAGGTCATGGTCGACGGCGATCAGGTCCATCTGGTGCGCAAGGGCGAGACGGTCGCAAGCCTCTTCGCCAGCGAGTCCATGCTGCCGTCATGAAGCGTCGCCCCGAGCCGGAGCTGATGGATGACCAGGCGCAGGCGATCGCCTATGCCGCGGCAGATTTCAATGCGTCCAACACGCTTTTCATCGACCTGCTGCGCGGCCTGAATCCAGGTCCGCTCGACGGCGCCTGTGTGCTCGATCTGGGTTGTGGTCCGGCGGACATCAGCATCCGCTTTCTGCGCGCCTATCCCAAGGCAACCTGCGATGCGCTGGACGGCTCCGAGCCGATGCTTGATCTGGCGCGAACCGCGCTTGATGCACTGCCCGGCGTGGCCCCGCGTTGCCGCTTGATCTGCGACCGGATCCCATCGGCGTCACTGCGCAAGGGCCATTACGACATGATCCTCTCCAACAGCCTGCTCCATCATCTGCACGATCCGCAGGTCTTGTGGCGCACCCTGCGCGAGGTCGGCAAACCCGGCGCAGTCGTCCTCGTGATGGATCTGATGCGCCCGGCCTCCGCGGGCTGGATCGAGGCGTTGGTCGCCAGCTATGTGGCCGACGAGCCGGAGATCCTGCGCAGCGATTTCCGCAATTCACTCTTCGCGGCCTTCGAGCCGGCCGAGGTGGCGGAGCAGCTGGAGCTGGCGGGTCTTGGGATGCTCAATGTTGGCGTGGTCAGCGACCGTCATCTGGCGGTTTCGGGGCGTTTGCCCGAATGACGACCGGTGCGACCGCGCGGCCGAAGCTTGCCTTCAGCAAGATGCAGGGGCTGGGCAACGACTTCGTAGTGCTCGATGCCACCACGCAGGCTATCGCCCTGGATCCGGCAACCATTCGCCGCCTGGCTGATCGACGCTTCGGCATCGGGTGTGATCAGCTGCTGATCGTCGAGCCGCCGCGTCTGCCCGACACCCTGTTTCACTATCGCATCTTCAACGCCGACGGCTCCGAGGTGGAGCAGTGCGGCAACGGCGCGCGCTGTTTCGCCCGCTTCGTGCGTGATCAGGGGCTGACCGATCGCGACGAGATCCCGGTCGGCACCGCGGCCGGCCCGATCAGGCTCTATCTCCAAGCGGACGGTCAGGTGCGGGTCAACATGGGGCCACCCATCTTCGCGCCGCAGCGCATCCCCTTCCTCGCCGAGCAGGCGGCCGTCAACTATGAGCTGGATGTCGCGGGCGAGCGTCTGGTGATCGGCGCCCTGTCCATGGGTAACCCGCACGCGGTTATTCTGGTCGAGGATACGGATACCGCGCCAGTCGCGCGTCTGGGTGCCCTGATCGAGGTCCATCCGCGCTTTACGCAGCGCACCAATGTCGGCTTCATGCAGGTGGTCGCGCCTGATCAGCTGCGCCTGCGCGTTTTCGAGCGCGGGGTCGGCGAGACACTGGCCTGCGGCACCGGTGCCTGTGCGGCGATGGTTCATGCCCGCCAGCGCGGGTTGATCGATGCGCGGGCGCGGGTCAGTCTGCCCGGCGGGGACCTGATGATCGAATGGAACGGCACCGCGGAGATGCAGCAACCCGTGTGGATGTCCGGTCCGGCCGTCCAGGTCTTCAGAGGCGAGATCGAGCAATGAGAGGACACGCGTGAGCAGTCAACAGGCAGACCAGAATGTGATGAACAACCAGGGATTCGACGGCAAGGTCGCCGCGTATCTGATGACGGATCCGGGCTTCTTCCTCCGTCATCCGCAGGTGTTGGCCACGCTTGAGATCCCGCATGCCTCCGGCGCGGCGATTTCGCTCATCGAGCAGCAGGTCCGCGTCTTACGCAAGCAACTGGAGGCCGAGCGCAGCCGACTGACACACCTCATCGCGCGGGCGCGCGAGTACGAGGCGCTTTCCGGCCGGCTTCATCACCTGGTTTTAAAGCTGATCGCCGCACAGGATTCCGAGCAAGTCTGCACCCTGCTCAAGGACGCACTCCTGACCGAGTTCTCCGCCGAGGCGATGACGCTCAAGCTCTTCCAGATCGAAACCGGGCCGCTGACCGATCCTTTGACGCTGGCTTTCCGCGATTTTCTGGATCGTCACCAGGCGCTCTGTGGACCTCTGGATCAGGAGAAGGCGCAGATGCTCTTCGGGCCGGCGGGTGCGCAGATCCGTTCGGCCGCGCTGGTGCCGGTGCGCGCGGATGGCCATGCCGGCGTCCTGGCGATCGGCAGTCGGGACGGCGAGCGCTTTCGACCCGACATGGGCACGGAGCTGCTTGATCGGCTCGGCGAGGTTGTCGCCCACAAGTTGCACGTCATTCCACTCGGCCGCTGCGACGAGATCGCCGAGGGTGCCGAGAGCGCCCTGTCGGACTGAGCCGAAAGCGAGCGACATGCGCACACCCGACGAGCTGATCGAGTCTTTCCTGAGCCATCTTGCTCACGAGCGACGGCTCTCCACGCAGACCCTGACCGCTTATCGCCGTGACCTGGAACGACTGAACGCCTGGCTGAGCGAGAGCGCAACGATCACCATCGATCGGCTCGACGAGCAGGCCATACGCCAGTATCTGGCCGCGCGCCACCGCCGCGGCGCCTCCGGCAAGACCTTGCAACGCGAACTCTCCAGTCTGCGCAGCCTCTACCGCTGGCTGCTGCGCGAAGGTCTCGCCCAGGCTAATCCAGCCGTCGGCGTGCGCGCACCCAAGAGTCCGCGCCGCCTGCCGGCGACGCTGGATGCCGATCAGTTGTGCAGCCTGTTGGATCATCCGGACGAAGAAGATGTGCTGGCGATTCGCGACCACGCCATGGTCGAGCTCTTTTATTCGTCCGGTCTGCGCCTCGCCGAGCTGGTGGCTGTGAATCTCGGCGACATCGACATGGCCGAAGGTGAGCTGAGTGTTCTGGGCAAGGGCGCAAAGACCCGTCGCGTCCCCGTCGGCATCAAGGCCCGCGAGGCTGTTCGGCGCTGGATGCGCGTGCGCGGCAACCTGGCTGGCGCCGACGAGCCGGCGCTCTTTGTCAGCAGTCGGGGAACCCGCATCCATCCGCGCACCGTCGAGGTTCGCCTCGCCCACTGGGCGCGCACGCAAGGCACCACGCGCGATCTACATCCGCATCTGCTGCGCCACAGCTTCGCGACCCATCTGCTCGAATCATCGGGTGATCTGCGCGCCGTCCAGGAACTACTCGGCCACGCCGACATCGGCACCACCCAGATCTACACCCACCTGGATTTCCAGCACCTGGCCCAGGTCTACGACCAGGCGCACCCCCGAGCCAAGAAAAAGCCCAGAACTAAACCGCGTCCCGTGTGATCCGTGCCGTCACTGCATTGGTCCTGACCCCGGCATGTTCCACAGACCCGCACCTGACGCGGTTTAGGTGAAAAAATACTTCGGAACGAACCCTGAACCCCTGAACCCTGAACCCTGAACCCCGAACCCCTGAACCCTGAACCATGCTCCTCTCCCCCAAATACCAATTCCTCTTCGTGCATATCGCCAAGACTGGCGGCACGAGCGTGCGCGCGGCGCTGGAAGGACTGCGCTGGCGGGATCCCTGGTATTTGCCTATGTTTCTATGCAGCCGCATGAGTCATCTCAGCGGGCACCGCATCGCCACCAAGCTGCCGCGCCACGCCAAGGCGATCGCGGCGAAAGAAATGCTGCCGAAGGACATCTTCGACGGGCTCTTCAAGTTCGCCTTCGTGCGTAATCCTTGGGATCTGCAGGTCAGCTCCTTCCATCACATCCGTCGCGAACGACCGCAATACCTCGGCGGACATACCGAATTCGAGCCATTTCTGCGCTGGAAGCTCGACCCGGAACGCCCGTACCAATATCACGTCGACACCTCGATCGAGCTGCAGAGCGATTATCTGATCGATCTGCACGGTGATGTGATCGTCGACTTCATCGGCCGCTATGAGCGCCTGCACGACGACTTTGCCATCGCCTGCGCGCGCATCGGCATCGACGCACCGACGCTACCGCACGCCCGCAAGGCAACCGACCGCAAGAAGGACTATCGCAGCTACTACAGCGAGGCCACCGCTGAGTTGATCGCAACCCACTTCGCCGCCGACCTCAATCTCCTCGGGTATCGCTTCGACCCCGACTGAGTGCGCCCCGCAGGGCCCACCGTGCGGATCCATGCCCGATATGTCACGCGATCCGCCATCGCTCGGGAATCGTGCGCAGCGGATCGACTGACGGTCGAAGCGCCACGCGCTTCTCCTACGGCGTCGGATTGGGCTTGCGGAGCATCGCGCTAATCGCGAGGCACCAGATCCCGATAGGCATGCCAAGTGGCATGACCCACCAGGGGAACGGCGAGGAAGAGGCCGACATAAAAGGTCAACAGTCCCGCACCGACGATCCCGACCAGGAGCACGGCCCAAAGCAACATGGGCATCCAGTTCAGGGTCACCGCCCGGATGCTGGTGCGCACGGCCGTAAAGCCGTCGACAGGCCGGTCGATGAGCATGGGTATGCTGATGGCGCTGATGCAGAAGGCGCAGATCGCAAAAAAGGCGCCGACCAGGATCACGGCAAGCATGAGACCCGTGTATTGCCCGGAGAGCACGACGATCGGGATGAAGCGCGAAAAGGGCGGAAAGGGATCGTTGAACAGCATGATGAAGAGGAAGACCGACGCCAGGATCCAAAGCTGCATCGTCATCAGCAGGAATCCGGTGGCGATCCCGAGTTGACCCTGATTGCGTTTGAATGCCTCCATGGCCTGGCAACTGTTCACCGGTTCCCCGCGTTCCAGATGGGCGCTCATCTGATAGAGACCGATCGCCAGCAGCGGGGCCATCAGAAAGAATCCGGCGGTCAGAAAGGGGATCAGAAAGGTCAGGTGCCCGACGATGGTCAGCAGGATGATGAGGCCGCTCAGGAGCACGATCATGGCCCCGTACCGCAAGCTGTAGACAGGCGCCGTTTTGATGTCCTGCCAGCCCTTGGCAAGCCATTGCCAGGGGTGATCGAGCGTAATCTTGTTGACGCGAGGCTCGTTCTGGCGCGGTTGATCGCCGATGGCCGTGTTATCCATCCAATATCCTCCGGTATTGTTATTGGTCCGGGCGAGTGCCCGATTGCAGCTGCTGATCCGCCGGCAGGTCAAGATCGGCGGCTCGAAAAAAACCGCACGGCTTCCGCCGATCATCATGCCCGGCACCGGTCTAAGATTCTACAAGCTTGGTTGAAAAGGCAAGCGCCAAGGCCGGAGCGATCGATCCATCCGCCCGTGCGCCGATCACCCGAGGACCCGAGATGCCGAGGCGCCGCCCTGCATCCATTCGGCAGTTGGTTTAGACTCGCGGATCGTCCCAAACGACAGGTTCGCATCGGAGTACCTGCATGTCCACCGCCCCCTACCAAACGCTCAGCGACGGTCTGTATTGCATCGAGACCGGTCTGTATCGACATGGTCTTGCCGCCTGTTATCTGGTGCGATCCGCCGATCGGCTCGCCTTTATCGATACCGGCGCCGCCAACTCGGTGCCCGGCCTGCTGGGCGTGATCGCCGATCTGGGTCTCACCCCGGAGCATGTCGATTACGTTATCCCGACCCATGTGCATCTCGACCACGGCGGCGGTGCCGGTACGCTCATGGCGGTCTGTCCCAATGCCAGCCTGGTTATTCATCCCAAGGGTGCCACCCACATGATCGATCCCAGCCGGCTCATCGCCGGCTCGACGGCGGTCTATGGTGAGGAGGCCTTTCTGCGTGATTTCGGCACACTCACGCCGGTGCCGCAGGAGCGCGTCATCATTGCCGAGGACGGCGACACCTTCGACCTCGCCGGCCGTTCGCTGCGTTTCATCGACACGCCCGGACACGCCAATCATCACGGCTGCATCTACGACGAGACCAGCCGCGGCTTTTTCACCGGCGACACCTTTGGCATCTCCTACCGCGAATTCGACACGGCCGCCGGTCCCTGGCTGTTCGCCCCGACGACACCGGTGGCGTTCGATCCGGATGCCTGGCTCGCCAGCCTCGATAAGCTGATGGCCTTTCAGCCCGACGTCATGTACCTGACCCACTATGGCGCGGTTCATCACCCGGCCGATCTGGTCGATGACCTGCGCGCCAGTATCCGTGCCCTGGCCGACATCGCGCTGGCCGAAGAGGGACAGGCCGACGCTGCTCGCAAGGCGCGCTTGAAGGACGCAGTGCGGGGCTATCTCATCGCCGGCGCACGCGCCCACGGGGTCGCGCTCGCGGACGCCGCCATCGCCGATCTGCTGAGCCTGGATACCGACCTGAACGCGCAGGGACTGGAAGTCTGGTTGAAGCGTCGCGAGAATCCTCGGTAACCCCGGCGCCTGTCCATCGGTCTGGCGGCTGTCTTGGGTGACGCACGGCGAGCCTATACAGTCGTTGCACCGCAGCCGCGTCTCACCGCCCGATCACCACGGGACAGCCCAGGATTTCCAGATTGGCCCAGAGCGAAGTCTTCGTCAGGATCGGGTTGGTCTCGTCGAGGATGAGTAGATCGATGCGTAGCGTGCGAACCGTAGCGGCCAGACTGGTCGCACCGCTGTGCTCCAGTGTAATCAGGCACGTCTGCTCGTGCGTGCTGCCGAGCAGGTCGAGCGCCCGTGCCCGCAGTGTCGCCACGTCCGCACCCCCATCCGGTTGGAGAATGACGACAAGTCCGGCGGTATGACGGATCCCGACCTCGATGGCGATCGACAGTGCCCGTGCGGCCGCATCGGTGTCGTTGAAGAGGACACCGACCAGGAGGTTTGCGATGGGTACTCCGGGTGCTGGTGGCCGCGGGCGTCGCCGCAACGGGGCGAAGCGACCGATGCATCCGAGGGTGAAGAGCTCGGCGTCGAGTGCGGCACCGAGAATCTCGGCTTCCAGGTCGCCGCGCCAGACACGGAACGACCAGGCAAGACCCAGCTCGCCGGCCGAGCGCTCCAGACGTTCGCGCACCCCTCTGGCGGCGGCACGCAGCTCGCGCTGGAGACGCTCTGAATCGAGCAGGTTTTCACCAAGGGTCGCGATCCGAAACTCGCGCAGAAAAGGCAGTCCGGCCAGGCGCAGCAGCTCGGTGTCTTCGACGAACACCCCTTCAAGCTCTGCATTCAGGGCGGCGGCGATGCCGGCGGCCATCGCCAGCCCTTGCAGGCTGTGCGGAGAGGCGTCCAGTGCCACGGCGATGCGACGAATCCCTGTGCGGGTGCCCGTAGCACTCATATGCCCGGTTCCAGGCGCGATCCGGCCTCGCTCTCCGCCTTGATCTCCCCCGTGCTCTCCTGGGCATGCAAGGCACGCAGCCGCTCCGAATAGCCGATCAGCCTGGCCTCGACACGTGCATTGACACTGCCGTCCGGGAACTGGCCATCGGCCCCGCGCTCCCCGGCCGGTGTGCCCGTGAGGATCTCGATGCCCTCGTCGATGGTTGTGATGGGGTAGATGGCGAACCGGCTCTGCTCGACCGCCTCGCGCACGTCAGCGCGCAACATCAGATGCTTGACGTTGGATGCCGGGATGAGAACACCTTGTCCATCGACCGGTCCGCGCGCCGCGCAGGTGTCGAAGAACCCCTCGATCTTCTCGTTGACCCCGCCGATCGCCTGAACCTCGCCCAGCTGATTGACCGAGCCCGTGACCGCCAGCGACTGGCGGATCGGCAGATCGGCCAGGGCCGACAGCAGGGCGTAGAGTTCGGCCGAGGAGGCGCTGTCGCCCTCGATGCCGCCGTAGGTCTGCTCGAACACCAGGCTGGCCGAAAGCGAAAGCGGATGCTCCAAGGCGTATCGCCCGGCGATGAAACCCTGGAGGATCAGCACGCCCTTGGAGTGGAGCGGGCCACCGAGCTTGACCTCCCGCTCAATGTCGATCAGCTCGCCCTTGCCCAGGCGCACACGTGCGGTGATCCGGCTGGGATGTCCGAATGAGAATCCCCCCAGGGTCATGACGGCGAGCCCGTTGACCTGGCCGACCTGCGATCCGGTGGTCTCGATCAGGATGGTCCCGCGGGTGGTTTCCTCGCGCAGCCGCCGGCTGATCCGGTCGGCGCGCTCGATCTTGGTATCGATGGCGCGTTGCACATCCGCTGAACCGACCGTTTCGTGGCCGTCTGTTCGCGCCCAGTAGTCGCTCTCCCGAACCAGGTCGCCGATGGAGCGCATGTGGCTGGTGAGCCGCTCGTTGTCGTCGGCGAGGCGGGCGCTGTGCTCGATCACACGCGCGACGGCCGCACGATCAAATTCCCGCAGACCGGCGCGCCGGACCTCGGAGGCGATGAAACGCGCGTAGATCAGATGGCTCTGCGGGCCGCGCACGAGCTGGTCCTCGAAATCGACCGCGACCTTGAACAACTCGCTGAACTCGGGGTCCAGCTCGCACAGTAGATAGTAGATGTGGCGCTCGCCGAGCATCACCACCTTCACATCCAGCGGAATCGGCTCGGGCTCCAGGGACAGCGTGCTGATCAGACTGGTGATCTGGGCGAGTGACTCGATCCGGATCTCACGGGCCTGCAGGAGGCGCTTCAGGGTCTCCCAGGCGAAAGGCTGCATCAAGAGCTTGAGCGCATCGACGATCAGATAGCCGCCGTTGGCCTGATGCAGCACGCCGGCCCGGATCATGGTGAAGTCTGTTTCCAGCGCGCCTAAGTGCGCGCGGTGCTCGATGCGGCCCACCAGCTGATGATGCGCCGGCAGATCGGCATAGATCACCGGTGCGCCGCCGTTCGTGTCGTGCCCCAAGAGCACGTTGATCCGATAGCGGTAATGCCAGGGCGGACCCTCGGGGCTGGGCGGTACCCACAGGCCGAGCAGTGGCTGCTGCTTGTCGTGATCGGGCAAAAACTGGCGGAAGTGCTCGACCACATCCTCCTGGACCTGCCGCAGATACGCGACGACGGCCGGCAGATCGGCATACTTGTCGCCGAGGGTCTCGAACAGGCTCTGGATGGCGGCGGCGGCCATCTCGCGATTGAGCTCCTCGATCCGCTCATCCGAGCGTTTTTTCCAAAGCGGCATCTGGTGCAGTGCCTTGCGCATCTCGGCCTGAAGACTGTTGATGTCCGCCTCGATCCGGGTGCGGTCCTCTTCGGACAAGGCATGAAACTCGTTCGGCCCGAGCGGCTTGCCGTCGCGCACCGGCGCGAGCGTGAAGCCGGTCGGGGTTTGCAGCAGGATCACGTCCTTTTGCTTGGCCAACTCACGGATCTCGCCCATGGCCCGTTCCTGACGCTCCTCAAGCTCCTCTTCGAGGGCCTGGGTGCGCGTGCGGTACTCGTCGCTCTCGAACACTCCCTGGATCGCCCGGTGCAGATCCTCGACCAATTGATCCATGTCGCGCTTCAGCTCCACACCCTTGCCGGGGGGCAGACGCAGTGCGCGCGGGCGATGCGCCTCTTTAAAGTTGAAGACATAACACCAGTCGGGCGGAACCGCCTCGCCTCTGGCACGCTCCTCCAGCGCGCTGCGAATCAAGGCGTACTTACCGGTCCCGGACGGCCCCAACGCGAAGAGGTTGTAGCCGTCGTGGTGGATACCGATGCCGAAGCGAACGGCCTGGATAGCGCGCTCTTGAGCGATCAGGCCATCGCCGGCCGCCAAATCGGCCGTGGTCTCGAGCTCAAGCTGAGCGGGGTCGCAAGGGCGATATAGCTCGGAGGGGGCAAGGGGTGCAATGGCCATGATCGGACTCGGGGCAGCGTGGGCACGATGGGAAGACTGGAGGATGTCCTACCGCTAGGCAGGTTCAGACTGACCGTCGTCGAAGGTCTCCTCGACCGCAGCGCCGAAGGATTCGGTCGTGTAACGCGAGACGCTGAGGGTCTCCGACCAATACCCGCCCGGCAGGCCGGCCTTGTGCCGGAGGTGCTCGAAGAATTCCGCGGGCTTTCGCAACTGTTCCCACACCGAGGGAAGGAAGGTGCCGCGCCGCCCGCGATCTTCGAGGATCAGGCCGTCGACGCCGGGGCGGATCTGGCGGAGCAGATCGGCCTCCGAGTCGAAGCGCATCAACTCCGGCGGCGTCAGCACGGAGATATGGATCTCCAGTCGAGGCAGCTCCGCGCGCGTCAGCGGCGGGAAACGCGGATCCTCGAAGGCCGCCGCGAAGGCGTTGTGGGCGACATCCAGGACCAGGGGGCGAATCGCCTCCAGCACGCCGATGCAGCCACGCAGCGCCCCGCCGATCTCCAGTGTGACAAAGGTGGCGCGCATGGCCCGCAGCGCCTCCGGATACTCATCCGGATCGGGCGCCAAGGGACCGCCTTGATTCAATCCATGCTCGATCGACTGTGCGGCGATGGCCAACAACAGCCGTCGTTCCGCGTCCCGATAGATCGCCAGAGGGTCATTGGAAGACATAGGCACCGTACCCCACCACCTGGTCACGCGAGCCGGCGGTGTCGCCTGAGTTGCGCAGGTCCAGGGTTCGGGCCTGCAGGCCCCGACGTCGCGCCAGCGCAAGCAGGCCATTCACCGGTATGCGCCCACACGCCTGGTCATAGCCGATATCCTGCGGTCGCAGGGTCTCGATCGCCCGAGTCGTGGCCGCGTCGAGCCGCCGTGCGGTGGCATAGTCGTGATAGTGGCTCAGATCCGAGCTGATGACGATCAGCGTCTCCGGGCCACCCCAGAGCAGATCGAGTACCTCGGCCACCTCCTCGGGGCTGGCGTCGCCCACGACAAAGGGCACTAGGCTGAAGCGATCGAGCACCTCTTGAAGGAAAGGCAGCTGGACCTCAAGGCTGTGCTCTGGGTCATGTGCCTGGTCCATCAACCTGACCTGCGGCAGGGTAAGCGCCAGATCGATCGCGTCGCGGTCTAGCTCGATCGGGCCGAGCGGCGTGTCGAACCGCGGCGCGCTGCTGGCCGCAAGACCGCGAACCGGCACACGGTGCGCCGGACCCAACAAAACGACGCGTGTAATAGTCGCATGCGCCTGCGCCAGGGTGGCGTAGGCGCTGGCGGCGATGGGTCCGGAATAGATGTAACCGGCATGGGGCACGATCAGGGCCTTGGGAGGCGTCTCCTGCGCACTCGCCTCGGCCAAATAAGCGTCCACCATGAGCTTGAGCTCATGCGGGTCACCTGGATAGAACAGCCCGGCTACCGCGGGGTGTCGAGAGACTGACATGCTGGCTCCTCCTGCACTCGGGGCGACGGGGCATCAGGGTCGTCGCGGAGGTTGTGATTCGCCTCAAGTATAGTTCGGGACCTGACGGGAATCTCGGGACGCGTCGACACGCGATGGCCTCCTCTCGGATTGAGGGGACGGAGTCCACGCTCTAAGGAGATCGAGCACATCGAGCGCGGCACCCTTCGGCGCATGTTAGACGCCGTCATGTCCCTCGGCGTCAACCTCAGTCGCTTACAAGCCCCGCCCGGATTGCGACGACCTCGGACGAGGTGTACCCGCGCAGCTCGATCAGGTGTCCCCAAACGGGCTTGGGCCAGCAGGGATCGGTCTGGCTTCGGCCGATGACATGGACATGCAGTTGCGGCACCAGATTGCCGATCCAGGCCACGTTGACCTTGGTGCATCCGAGAACGGCCGTCAGATAGTCCGAGACGCGCTTGCAGTCGGCGAGGACCGCGTCGCGCTGCGGGATCGGCAGATCCAACAGATTGCCCAAGTCGGTCTCGGGCACCAGGATGAACCAGGGTACGGCCGCGTTGCGGTGCAGGAGCAGGTGACTCGCCGACAAGCGGCCCAAACGATGGCAATCGGCAAGGAGTTGGAGATGCAGGGTAAAGTCGGTCATGACCATCGGGCTCCGTTGAATCCAGAGGCGGCAATCGATCATACGAAGGAGTTGCAGTACATCATGCAGATCAACGATCCGAACGCCTACCGTCGCTGCGAGGAGATCGATCTCATCGGCGACTTGATCGATGTTCGCGACCGCCGTGTCCTGGAGCTGGGTTGCGGCGCCGCCTATATGACCCGTGCCCTGGTGACCCGGTTCGGGGCGGCTCGGATCACGGCGACCGAGGTCGATCGCATCCAGCACGCGCGCAACCTCGCGATCGCGGATCTGCCGCAGGTGACCTTTCGCTACGGCGGCGCCGAGTCGATCGCGGATCCCGACGCCAGCTACGACGTCGTCGTCATGCTCAAGTCGCTCCACCATGTCCCGATCGCGGCCATGGATCAAGCGCTGCGCGAGAGCCATCGCGTGCTCGTCCCAGGCGGTTTGCTCTATGTCTGCGAGCCCGTCTACTGGGGGGATTTCAACGCCATCATGCGCCTGATCGACGACGAGCGTCTGGTCCGCGAGGCCGCCTTCGAGGCCCTCCGGAACGCCGTCAATTCAGGACTGTTCGAGCTGGTGGAAGAGGTCTTCTTCGAATCCGAAGGCATCTACCCCGACTGGGAGAGCTTCGCCGCACGCTTCATCGACGTGACCCACAGCGAGCGAAATCTTGACGCCGCCCGTCTGGCCGAGATCCGCGCCGCCTTCGAGCGCTATCTGACACCGCAAGGCGTGCGCTTGTGGAAGCCGCATCGGATCGATCTGTTGCGGCGGGTCGATTGAAGCGACCGGCAGCCGACCATGATCGGATCGCGCCATCCGAACCGCATCGACCGGGCCGGAGCGTCATGAGCGCAGCACTCGTGGCCCCGCCGCGCATCGCCTTCTGGCATCGCAAGGGAGGAACGGGCAAGACCAGCCTGGCCAT
>JBGSKP010000268.1:0-8060 GCA_041741175.1 Thiocapsa sp.
GTTCGGCCGCGCCAGCGAGGGGCCGATCGTGCGGCCCGGATCGTGGATCGCGCTGCTTCTTTGCGGCATCGTCGTCCTGCTGCGCCCGCTGACGCTCCTGTTGCCGCCAGGTCCGCCGACACCCGACGCCCTGCCGACGGAAAGGTTCTGGGCCGCCCTCCTGATACCCGCCATCCTGGTACCCGTCATCGGAACGGCGGCCTATGTGCCGTTTATGCCGGTCCTGGTCGCCGACTATCTGATGGCCCATCTGGCGGTCTATGGTGGGTTGCAACTGCTGCTGGCTCGGCGCCGCGGCCCCCTGGACCTGTCCATTCCCGCCGTACTTCTGCTCGCGGTCTGGGGCGTCGTCGTCTTCGGGCTGGCGATGGACCGCTACGTGGCGAGCTTCGTGCCGAATACCGAACGACTGGCGATCATCGCCATCCTGTGCGTCGGAACGATACCCGCCATGGTGGCCGACAGCGTTCTTACCCGGGGCGGCAAGGCAACGCTGACGCGCCGCATCGCGACGCGGGCGGCGCTCGTCCTTTCGCTGAGCGGGGCAGCCCTGCTCGATCCGGATAGACTGATGTTTTTGTTCATCATCCTTCCGGTGCTGGTCCTGTTCTTCCTGCTTCACGGACTGATGGGCCGCTGGATCGGTCGGCGAAGCGGGCCGGTCTCCGCGGGTATCGGTCTCGGCCTTTGCCTGGCGTGGTCGATCGGCGTCGCCTTTCCCTTGTTCAGCGCAGGCTGAGAACAGCATGGACGCGGCGCCGGAGCCTCCAATTGCGCCTTTCGGCTTTGTGCCGTTGTCGGCCACGGAACTGGCCGCCGTGGTGCTGCTCGTGGGCGGTTACGTCGTGGCCACGGAAATCGCCAAGTCGTGGTTCTTTCTGCGGCGAGGGAATGCCAACCTGCGCTCGACAGCAGCTCATCATGACAGTCAGACCTGATGCGGAACCCTGAAACTTAGATCCGCCGCCTAGACTGCCAGCGCATCTGGGTCCGGCGAGCCGCTACGGCGTAATGTCGTAGTTCGGCTGTGTTAAGCTGAATGGATTGCTCATGCCGATGAACAGATGAAACAGATCAACGAATCGGAAAACCACAACCTGGCGAACCCCACCGCTCTGTCCACTACCGGTGCCAGCCTTAACAGTCTGGTGCCAGTTGCCGCGGACATGTCAGTGCGCCCTCGTCGGCGCGTGCGCCGCATCACTTGGCTCGTTATTGCAGCAATTCTTGCCACGACAGGATTGCTCTGGATCACGTTTGGCGGTTTGGCTCCGCCGAACGCTCCTACACAGGTGCTTGTCGCTGGGCCGGTCAATCGGCTCCTGGCGGTCAGCGGCCGCATTGCCGCAGAGACAGAGATCAACATCACCCCGGCAGTGAACGAGCGTGTCCGAACCGTCGCTGTTTCGGAAGGGGATCTCGTCACTGCGGGGGACTTGCTTGTGGAACTCGACGACAGCCGACAACAGCTTGTTATCCGTCAGGCTCTGGCATCGCTTGATGCAGCGATCGTGGCACAACAAGCTGCACAGGACGATGCAGATCGCGCCAGGGCGCTTGGCTCCACAGTCTCTGACGTCATACGCCAGACCGCCGGTCGCTCCCTCGAGCGTGCCAGCAACGAGGTTGACCGTCTGACCGCAGCTTTGGAGCAGGCGCAACTCGGACTTGCCGACTACCGGATCATCGCCCCGATCCCCGGGACCATA
Source organism: Thiocapsa sp. (assembly GCA_041741175.1). Classification (GTDB taxonomy): domain Bacteria; phylum Pseudomonadota; class Gammaproteobacteria; order Chromatiales; family Chromatiaceae; genus Thiocapsa. The sequence continues at coordinate 1,710 of JBGSKP010000268.1, forward strand.
TTGAAGCGCTCGGTAGACCCGGGCGATCTGGTCGATCCCACACGCGTCTTGATGCGCCTCGCCGATCTGACGCGCATACGCGTCGAGGTCGAGATCGACGAAACCTATGCTGCCTATATGCGGATCGGCCAGGCCGCAGACCTACAACTGGCCGGACGCGAAGAGGTCTATTCGGGTCGGGTCTCTTTCATCGGCGATGAGGTTGATCCGGTCACCGGTAGCCTGCGCCTATTTATCGACTTCTACACCCCGCCTCTTGTCCAGATCGGCCTGACCACCGTGGCGAATATCCATGTGGATCGTGCCGAGGACGCGCTGACGGTGCCGCGGACGGCTCTGCTCGCAGGTGATGAGGGGCCAGCGGTGTTCGTCGTGCGGGACGGACGTGCCATCAGAACGCCTATTGCCTTCGTCGACTGGCCGGCCGATCGAGTGCAGGTGACGCGCGGCCTTGGCGCAGGCGATGTGATCCTGCTGTCGCCAGATGGGATAGAAGACGGCGATGCCGTCACGCCGCTAGACCGTGGAACTGGGGGGTAGCGAGATGCCTTACGCCCTCAAGATCGCGCTTCGTCATCTGACCGCGAATGTCGGGCAGACAGCGTTGCTGGCAACGGGCGTGGCAATGGCGGTCTTCATCTTCATTTTCATGAGCGCGCTGATCGGGGGACTGGCGGATCTTCTGGTCAATCGCACGCTTGGCAATCTTGCGCATGTGGCCGTCATGGCACCGGATGCCGACCTGCCGGTACTGGCGCCCAGACAAGAGGAAACGGTTCTGCTCGCACGCCAGCGCGCCACACGCCCTGACACCGGCATCCTGAACGCCCCGCAGTTACGCAGCGTGATCGAAGAAATCCCCGGCGTGTCGGCGACCGCAATGCAGATCACGGGCGGTGGAGTGCTGATCCGGGGCGAGAGGATCGAAAACGTATCCGTGAGCGGGCTCGAGCCAGAGCGAGTGAATGCCATAATCCGGTTCGACCGCGCCATGCAGGCCGGATCGGAGCGTCTGTCCGGCGACAGCGTTCTGATCGGCGCGACACTGGCCGACGACCTCGGCCTCGCGCTCGGTAGCACGGTATCGCTGCGGAGTGACAGCGGTGCCACCGTCTCGCTGACCGTGAGCGGGATCTTCCGAATTGGCGCCAGTCAGATCGACGGATCGTCAGCCTTCATCGACATTGCCACCGCCCGGTCGCTGTTTAAAAGCCCCAATGCCGTGTCGCGTATCGAGGTAAGGCTAAACGACTTCAATGCCGCACCTGCGGTCGCTGCAAGGATACATGCAGCCACTAGGCTGGACGCAACACCATGGACCGAGACCTCAGAACAACTTTTCGACGCGTTGAAGGCACAAGCGAACACAGGACTCGTGCTCAAGACTTTCGCGATGATCACCATCGTGATCGGCATAGCTTCGGCGCTGATGTTGACGACCTATCGGCGGCGATCCGAGATCGGGATCATGCGGGCCATGGGAGCGACGCAGGCATTCATTCTTGTCGTGTTCGTGGCGCAGGGGGCCGTGATCGGGCTGATTGGTGGGCTCGCCGGGGCCATCATCGGCTTTGCCGTGCTTGTCCCGTTTCCATCGATAGCGGATGTGCAGCCCGGGCAATTGCCGATTGATGTGGCGCAGGGTTCGATCGGCCTCGCCATCGCACTGACGACGCTCGGGGCAACCCTTGCGGCGATCCTGCCCGCCCGCGCAGCGTCCCGCATCGACCCGGTCGAGGCGATCGGGCAATGACCGCGCAAAACCGATCCGATGCGCTTCTAGAACTGCGCCGTCTGGACAAGACTTTCGGGGCCGGCGAGACGGCGACACATGTGCTCAAGAGCGTCGATCTCACCCTCTACAAGGCCGAGATGACTGCACTGGTCGGTGCTTCGGGGTCGGGAAAGAGCACGCTTCTCAACATCCTTGGCACACTTCTGCGCCCCAGTTCGGGAAGCATACGAATGCTGGGTGAGGATCTGTTCAACGCCGACGATGTCACGCTCACGGCGTTCCGAAACCGATACATCGGATTCGTCTTTCAGTTTCACAATCTGCTGCCGGACTTCACGGCGCTCGAGAATGTTATCTTTCCTAGTGCTGTTCGGGACGGTTTCGAACGGGCAACCGCGCGACGCCGCGCGACGGAATTGCTTGAAAGGGTCGGGCTGGCGGACAGGATCGACTTCCGGGCGACCAAACTATCGGGCGGCCAGAAGCAGCGCGTGGCCGTCGCTCGCGCCCTGATGAACCAACCGGCGTTGATCCTCGCCGACGAGCCGACCGGAAACCTTGATCGCCAATCCGCGGGGCAGGTCATGAACCTGCTTACAGAAATCAACCGCGAGGAAGGCACCGCCTTTCTCATCTCGACCCACGATGAAAAAATCGCCGCTGCGTGCTCACGGCGCGTCAAGATCGTGGACGGAAGAATTCTGGCACCGTCCAATTCTTGAGTATCGACCTGCCCTCACCGTCCGTCCGGAGACATTCTGATAATTACAGAGCCTTCGGGTCATAAGGCGGATGGCGGCGAGATTGAGAAAGGCTAGTGCGTTTGCGTTGCGTCGACCAACAGCAACGCGGTCGGTTGGGTCATTTTTTGGCGGCAGGTGTGCCGGTGACATGGCAAGCTGACGAAGTGCCAAGGCGTCGTAGCGTCCATGAAAAAAGCCCGCCGCAGGAGGAGGTGCGGCGGGCTTTGAAATCCGCGCGGTACGGGAGGAGGAGTACCGCGGGCTTGTCGGCAACTTTCCGGGAGGAAGAAATGACCGACTAGCGAAAATTATGCTTTGCTCGGAAAGTCAGCAATAGGTGGCTTGCCTGAAAAATGCGCAAATTGACGCACTCCGAATTGAAGCCATAGAGATTGACGATGGTCCCGAACTATCAATCGGCTCTCCCACGCAAATTCGAGGGGCGCAACAAGGCGGCGGATCTGTCACGATCAGCGGGGACACAGCCGCAACACTGAGACACGTAGCGCATTCTATCGGGACGGTTAATCAGGCATTGAGGCCTTAACCGATAAGATTGAGCGTAGTGTCCATGGGTAGCCCGTCCGTGCTTGCAGCATTCTTCCAGAGCCTCGGAATTGCCACGCTTGTAGCGGTGGCTTTCGAATGGTCGCTCCGGTACTGCCCGACGAAAAGCTGCAAGCAGTTTGCAGCGAGCGGAATCTTCTCGGCAGGAATCATCCTGGCCATGATGAACCCGGTACAGCTCCAGCCGGGGCTTGTTTTCGACCTTCGACATGCCCTTCTTGTTATAGCGCCTTCGTTCGGAGGTTTGCCGGCGGCAGCGGCTACCTGTATCACGGCGATGGTGGCGAGACTCTCGATTGGTGGCATCGGTGCGCCCGCTGGCCTCGCAGGCATCGCGATATCGACCGGCGTCGGCCTTCTGATTGCGCACCATTTTCCTCGAAATCCAATTGGTGCGCGAAAGCTCGCAGCTCTTGCAATAGGGGTGTCTCTCTCGCTTTTGAGCCTGGTGCTCCTACCAGGCGGCCTGGCGTGGACCGTGGTGGAAACGGTCGCACTGCCGATTGTAGCCGCCAACGCGGTTGGAGTGGCGACAGTGGCGCTTCTTCTCAACCGACAGAAAAGCCATGTCGACCATGAGCGGGAACTCGCCGACAGAGCGAACCGGGATCCGCTTACGGGCCTCGGAAATCGCCACGCTCTCTATACAGTTGGTCCCGACATCTTGAAGCAGTCGCTTGGACAAGGGTCGTGGTGTGCCTTTCTTGTTGTCGACCTTGACCATTTCAAGAGCATCAACGACACCTTCGGACATGGCGCCGGAGACGAGGTATTGCGCACCATCGGCTCGCAGATTCGCACGACGACTCGACCCGGTGACCTGGTTGTGCGGATCGGAGGCGAGGAATTCGCACTCGTCATTCCGAACCTGGACAGGGAAGCAGCAGCCGCCCTCGCGGAGCAAATTCGGCGAGCGATAGAAAGCTATGTCTATGACTTACAAGGGCTTTCCATAAAGGTCACGAGCAGCGTGGGAGTCTATGCCACACGGCGGTCAACGACCTGCGTCGAAGAAGGGCTGCGTTACGCCGACGAAGCCATGTATAAGGCTAAGGAGGCAGGCCGCAACCGGATCGTCCTTGCAAATGCGGCCTGACTGGACCGGGGTTTTGGCGGTCGGTGTGAGCAACCCCGCGCTCGCTCCGACCTGACCACTCTGCTTCGGGGAAAGTGCGTCGTGGCTGCCGCATTTCAGCATGGCCATACTGAAACCGATCGGGTACCGGCGTGGCTTCCCGTGTTCCGAAGCCGTCGCCGCCCATCGTCACCGCTATGCATGACCCGCCAGCGTTTCTGCCGAACCGACATCCAATCCTGCCAGATTGACCGAGGTAAACCGTCGACACGTGACATGACGATATGTTGCCGATCCTTGGGTATTCGTCCGGGGACGGACGGGACGGCCGGAACGGTACGGAGGTATCGGCCCAAACAGCGGCTGCAAGGGCCGTCAGCGCGGTCTGCCGCCGACGGGCGGCCAAATGCGCGAAAACACGCCGTCACGCTTCACGATGCCGTGAAACATGGCAGCGCCGACATGCAGGCAGATCAGGGCACCGATGGCCAGACCGGCTGCATAGTGAATAGATTTGGCGAGATCGGCCAGCGCGTCCGAACGTGGCACCAGCGCAGGCACGCGGAACGCGTCGAGCGACTCGATCGGGAAGCCGCCGGCCCGGACACGAACGTAACCCGCCACTGGAACCAGCACCATCAGTGCGTAGAGCGCCCCATGGGTGAGCCCCGCGAAGCGCACATGCCATGCCGGCAAGTGCGCGGGCGCCGGCGGTGCAGGGTTTCGCAGTCGCGCCGCGATGCGCAGAGCCACCAAAAGCAGCAAAAGTACCCCCGCGTTCTTGTGATAGATGAACAGGGCGTTCTGCAGTCCGCGATCGATGCCTTGCTGCACCATGATCAGCCCGGCGGGGATGGTAAGCAGGATCAGAGCCGCCATGACCCAGTGAACAACGCGTGATGTCGGCGCGTAGCGATCAGGCTGCATATCATTTCTTCCCAGTGTTAGCGGGCAGCGAGAGCCGCCACAATCGCTACAATTCTGACACGACTCTCTTGACGGTGCACGGGCCGCGCTCAAGTTGATGGTATGTCCGAATTGCATCCCGCGCTTCCCCCAATTCCCGGCCCCGCGCGCCTTCGATTGCCGCGTCGGGCGTGGGAATGGTTTGCACTCGCCGCAGCGGTGGGGACATTGCTGGTTGTTGCAGCAGTGCTAGCGTTGGCAGGGCCGGACCCCATGGGTCTGACGCTGGCGCTGGCGGCCTATCTTGCGGCGGCGCGCCTTGCCCACAAGGCGATGCGCCAGACTTATCCGCATCCGACGCTCGGCCTTTGCAACCTTGTCACACTGACCCGGCTGGGGCTGACCTCGGTGTTGTTGGTGCCGCTGGTGGCCGATGTGAAGCCATGGACAGTGTTTGGCGTCGCGGCTGTGGCGCTGGCGCTTGACGGGGTAGATGGATGGCTGGCGCGGCGGGACGGGCTGGTGTCGGATTATGGTGCGCGCTTCGACATGGAGGTCGACAGCGCGCTGGCCCTGATCCTTGCGCTGAACGCCTTTGCTGCAGGTACGGTCGGGGCTATCGTGCTGCTGATTGGGTTGCCTCGATACATTTTCGTTGGAGCTACCTTGGCACTGCCCTGGCTGGCGCGCCCGGTCCTCGACCGGTTCGGCCGTAAGGCTGTCTGCGTGGTGCAGATCGCGACGCTGATCGCGCTGCAGTTGCCGCAGGTGGCGGCGAGTGTGGCAAACCCGGTGGTGGCGATCGTGGCGCTCGCACTGATCTGGTCCTTCGGGCGCGATTTGGTTTGGTTGTGGTGGACCCGGTCTTGAGCGCGCGATCCGGTTCGGCACCTTGGCAGCTGGCGTTGGCCACGCTGGCGCTGTTTCTGGTGCTTATCCAACCGAACCATCCCGAAGCGATGACATGGGGCGCGTTTGGCCTGTTTCCGCTAGAACTGCCCACCATCGTTCTTGCGATGGTCGTCATCGGACAGGGCCGGGTAGGCACCATGCTGCGCGCTGCGCTGGTTTTCGCTTTGGTCGTGATCTCCGTACTGAAAGCCGCCGATTTCGCCATGTTCACTGCACTTGCGCGCGGCTTCAACCCAATCGCCGACCTGAGCCTGGTCAACGCGGGCCTGCGGCTTTTTGCCGGAGCGATCGGGCTGGTGCCAACGATCCTTGTCGCTCTGGCGGCCCTTGCGGCCGCGGCTCTGGTGGCGATCCTGCTTTGGTGGGCCACGGGCGTCTGGGCCAGGGTGCAGCCGCGACGTGCCGCGTTGCGC
>JBGSKP010000269.1:0-2791 GCA_041741175.1 Thiocapsa sp.
GCCCTTTCGCGTTGCGCCGAGCGAGATCAGCCCCGCCGAGGCGGCCGCGCTCGCCGCGATCGCCAAACAGCCGTTTCTGCACGGCAACCGGCTGGATCTGCTCATCGACGGCGACGCCACCTTCGGCGCCATCCTCGAAGCCATCGCCCGCGCCAAGCGTTGCATCTATGTGCAGTTCTACATCATGCGGCCCGATGGACTGGGTCGGCGCCTGCTCCAGGCGCTGTCGGCGAAGGCCGCCGAGGGGGTGGAGGTCTGCTTCCTGATCGACAGCTTCGGCGGCGCCTCGATGACCCCGGCGATCATCCGCGCGTGGCGCGCACGCGGAGTGCGGATAATCGCCTTCAGTGCATCGAGCAGTTGGCGCGACCGTTGGCGGCTGAACTTCCGTAATCATCGCAAGAACGTCATCGTCGATGGGCAGATCGGCTTCATCGGCGGACACAATGTCGGCGACGAGTACCTGGGCCTGAACCCGAAATACGGCCGCTGGCGTGACACCCATGTCCGCGTCGAGGGACCCTCGGCGCTGCAGCTGCAGATGGTCTTCGTCGCCGACTGGTATTTCACTACCGGCGAGCTGTTGGATGCCCCTTGGCAACCAGGGGCATCGGCCGCGGACAACCAGGGCGCACGCGCCCTGGTGCTCGCCTCCGGCCCATCCGATCAGCATGAGCGCTGCACCCACTTCTTCATGCAGACGATCGCGATGGCACACCGACGGATCTGGATCGCCAGCCCATACTTCGTGCCGGACGAGGGCATCCTGCAGTCGTTGCAGCTTGCCGCCATCCGCGGTGTCGAGGTGCGCATCCTGTTGCCGATGAAGCCCGATCAATACCTGGTCTGGCTCGCCTCCTTCACCCTGCTCAAGGAGCTGGACCATCCGCGCATCCATATCCACCGCTACACCGGCGGTTTTCTGCATCACAAGGTGTTGGTGGTCGACGAGGAGGTCGCCGCGGTGGGCACCAAGAACTTCGACAACCGCTCCTTCCGTCTCAACTTTGAGATCACCCTTGCGGTGACGGACGCGCGCTTCGCCGCCGAGGTCGCAGCAATGTTCGAGCAAGATCTGCGGGAATCCACCGAGGTTGGACCCCGTGCCTACGAAGACCTGGCCTTCCCGTTGAAGGTCGGCGCCAAGGTCTCACGGCTGCTCGCACCGGTGCTCTAGGCGACCTTGACCCTCCAATTGATCCTGGTGCTTGTTCTTCTTGCCGGCGCGATCCTGATGTTCATGCTGGGTCGCCCGCGTGCCCCATCCGGAGCAGTTGATCGACAAGTGGCACGTCGATACGAGGACCTGGGTTCATGACATCACTTCATTCAGACATTCATCTTGTTGTTGGAGGAAGCCGCTTCTACTCTGAATGTCGCTGATGAATCAGGGAGACATTTCTAAACAGCCCCTGAAGGCTTGAGTTGCTGGTCGAATGACTGAGCCCTTCGCGGGTCATCGGCCCACACATCCAACCCCAAGGTTGTACGCCATCACGCCCCGATCATTGTTTTAGATGTCCTAAATCGCGTCCCCACCAAGGCATCGTGCCGCTCCGCCCGCCCACCGCTCAAACCCCGCCCTTGCCCTCAAGACGCGATTTAGCCGCGCACCAAGGCCAGCATATCGGCATAACTCAACCGCCCCCCATCCTCGCTCCCTTCGAGTAATCCATCGGCCAGATCGCGCTTGGCCGCATGCAGCGCCAGGATCCGCTCCTCGATCGTGTCCTTGGCGACCAGTCGATAGACCGTCACCGGGCGTTGTTGGCCGAGGCGATGGGCACGGCCGGATGCCTGGTCTTCGACGGCGGGGTTCCACCAGGGATCCATGTGGATGACATAGTCGGCGGCGGTGAGATTCAGACCGACGCCGCCGGCACGCAGGCTGATCAGGAAGAGCTCGCCCTCGCCCGCTTGGAAGGCAGCCACGGCGGCGCGGCGTTGGGGTTCGGAGGTGGATCCGTCGAGATACTGATAGCGGATGCCGCGGGTGTCGAGATGGGCGCGGATCAGGGTGAGGTGGTCGACGAACTGGCTGAACACCAGGGCCTTGTGCCGGTTCTCCAGCAGCTCGTCCAGGATCTCGGAGAAGGCGTCGAGCTTGGCGCTGGGCAGGTCGCTGTCGGGCAGCGTCAGGCGCGGATGGCAACAGGCGCGGCGCAGACGCATGATCTCGGCGAGGAGCTGCATGCGCTGCTGGCCGGGGTTGGTTCCGCTAGACTGAGCGCCGGCCAGGCGTTCAATCGCCTGTCGGCGCATCGCCTCGTAGAGGGCCAGCTCGCCGTCGCTCAGCTCCAGCTTCAGGGTAATCTCGGTGCGCAGCGGCAGCTCGCTCAGCACCTCGCTTTTCAGCCGGCGCAGGATGAAGGGGCGCAGCAGTTGTCGCAGCCGCTGGCGGGCGCCCATGTCCTTGTCCTGCTCGATCGGGATGGCGAAACGTCGGTTGAACCGCTCCAGGGAGCCGAGCAATCCCGGATTGATGAAGCGGAAAAGGTTCCACAGCTCGCCGAGATGGTTCTCAACCGGCGTGCCGGTGGCGATCATGCGAAAACCGCCCTTCAGCCGCATGATCGCCTGCGAGCGTTTGGTGAGCGCATTCTTGAAGGCCTGCGCCTCGTCGGCGACGATGGTTTCCCACTGGACCTCGGCCAGACGCGCGCCCTCGGTCTGCAGGAGACCGTAGCTGCAGATGATGAGATCGAAGGGGCTGGCGGCGTCCAGCATCGCCGCGCGATCACCGGCACCGAAGCGACGCGGCTGCAGGGTCGGCGCAAACCGCTGGGCCTCG
>JBGSKP010000270.1:0-3948 GCA_041741175.1 Thiocapsa sp.
TCATCGACCAGGCCGCCCAAGAGTCCACCGACCATCGGCCCGGCGCGGATGCCGTACTCGAACGGCTGGCTGAGATGATGTTCGTCGATACCGCGCGGCGCTATCTGGACAGCCTGCCGGAGGATGCCACCGGGTGGTTGGCCGGCCTGCGAGACCGCTATGTCGGACGCGCCCTTACCCTGCTGCACGAGCAGCCCGAGCGCCCCTGGACGATCGATGAGCTCGGGCGCGCGGTCGGCCTGTCGCGCTCGGCTCTGCATGAGCGGTTCATGCAGTTCCTGGCCCAACCGCCGATGCACTACCTCGCCAACTGGCGGATCCAGGTCGCGTCGCGCCTCCTGCGGGAGACCAAAGGGAGCGTCGCCTCCATCGCCCTGGATGTGGGCTATGAGTCGGAAGCCGCCTTCTCGCGCGCCTTCAAGCGCTTGGTCGGACTGCCTCCGGGGACTTGGCGCCGAACGGCCTCCCAGAGTTGAATGTCCTCGGGAAGGCAGCCGTAAGCGAGCGAATAGACTGATCCAAGCGCCTGATAAAGATGGTGCGCGAGGGGGACGCGAACCCCCGCCGATTGCTCCGCTGGAACCTGAATCCATCCCCCATTGACCGACCCATCGAGATTACCCTCCAGTTCGTAGTTCGTAGTTCGTAGTTCGTAGTTCGTAGTTCGGGTTTGGCGCATGAACCGCGCATGGTTTTCAGCGTGATCTGCAGTTCTTCCTGGTCGATACGCGGGAAGCCCCGCTGCGCTTATGGAGCGCGCCAAAGATCAGCGAACCTCCGACCAAGAACGTCATCGGACATCTGCCGGATGGCCATCCGGTGAGGGCCGTCACCGGCACGGCGGTGAATGGTTTCATGGAAGTGGAATCCAGCCTGTTTGGCGCCCTGGTCAAAGGCTTTGTCTCGGAGGCGCTCCTCAAGCGCGCACCGCCAGCGACAACGATCTCGGTGGAGACGCCTGCGGAAGACCCTCCCAATACCGGGATCGTCGCGGTGACGATGCCGCGCAGGCCCTGGACCGTGACCAAACGTGCGGACTTCGCGGGCGCCCACTCGCTCAACGAGCCCGGCCAGCCCGGACGCAAGGGCGTGACCCCACAGGATCTCGTCGAGGAGCTCGTCAAGATCGTCGACTGGCTCGCCGTCGATGATCCGGGCCACAAGCGCTATCAGCCCCGCAGCGGGCTGACCTTCTGCAACGTCTATGCGCATGACTACTGCCACCTTGCCGGCGTCTTTCTGCCCAGGGTGTGGTGGACGCAGCGTGCGGCGACAGACCTCGCCTTGGGCAAGACGGTTCAGCCGCTGATCGAGAACACGATCACGGAGGTTCGGGCCAACAACCTCCTTCGTTGGCTGCGGGAATTCGGCGCTGATTTCGGTTGGCGGCAGACCGGCACGCTGAACAAGCTCCAGGATGCAGCGGACCAGGGCGCCGTCGGTTTGGTTATCGCACGCCGGAAGCAGGACGGTCGGTCGGGACACGTAACCATGGTCGCTCAGGAGACCAGTGGCCACCTCGCTCGGCGCAACGCCGCCGGGGAGGTCAGCGCACCACTGCAAAGCCAAGCCGGAGCCGTGAACTTCCGCTTCGGCACGGGAACGGCCAACTGGTGGCTTGGCGACCAGTTTGCCGAAAGCGCGTTCTGGATTCATGGCTGAATGAGTGCGGTCGGCGAATTTGATGGTGGGCCGATCGACTTGCGTGATGGCAAGTGTTGTCGGTCACTTTATTCCGCGAAAATTCCTCAGAGTAATCCGCGCTGACCCTACCGGATTTGTCCACCGCTTCTGCGGCTGGCTGCGCTCCAGCTGGTCTTGGGTCGGTTCAGGCGACCCTAACGGCAGCAAACGGCCAGGTCCGGCCTCCCGCTACGTCTTTTCGAGCGACCGCAGTTGAGCCGTTGGCGGACGCTTGTCCGCGAGGCAGCCCGGTCGCAACTGCAAACGTGGCCTCTGTAACTCAACCAGCGTTGGGGACGCCTCACAGGGACTCAGGTTTAAAACAGAGTAGAAAAATGAGCCTTATGCACGCGGTAGCGTTGAGCCTTATGGACGCAGTAGCGTGAGGAGGATTGTCGGTGGAGGATAGCGTGGTACGTCCCCTAATTTCCCTCTAAGTTTTCTTTCTGGGCTTTCTCGCTTTTGGTTTTCTGGCCTGAGTGACGGCGGGGGCAGATCCGGTCGCTCGGCAGAGCGTCCCTTCGCTTTTCTCGCCATTGATGAACCGAATCGAGCGACAAGTCACGATGTCGCCCCTTCTTGCAAGCTCCGACAGACGAAGGCGCACCTCGGCAAGCGGGATGCCCGTCGCCGCTGCGATCTCCGAGTCGAGTTGCCGACCACGCTGTCTGAGGTAGTCCAGAATATCCTGCAATGTCGGCACCCTTTAGAGTTGGGAGAAAGACCGGGCGCGGGGAAATTGGCGCATTCCCCGCCGCAGATCCGCCCCGGCGCGAAGTCTGTCCACAAAATCCGGAAAATCGAGAGGGATGAGATTCGCTAGGGTGTTCGCCCGTTTCTCCAATCGCGCCCAGTGCAAGGGAAAGCCGGCATCGGCGAACGCGAAGGCAATGTAGTTATCGTTGAACGTCACGCGCACCAGGTGGACGCGGCCTTCAAACGCATCGTCAAGCAGCTGAAAGTGCCGATACCAGCCTTCGGGCGGGCCGGAGAAGTTGGCGACGAGCAGCCCTCCCAGCCTCAGTCGGCGATACGCCGCCCCATAGAAATCGCGACAGAGAAACGTCGGGGCAACGCCGTTCGCGTCGAAACCATCCAGTAACAGCACATCGGTGTCGCCCTCGGCGGTCGGAAGATACTTGGCGGCGTCAGCCTGGACGATCCGCAGGCGCTCACTCTTGGGAATGCTGAATTCGCCGCGCAAGGCGATGACGTCCGGGTTCACCTCGATCACGGTCAGGCGTGCACGAGGCAGGTAGTGGTAACAGAACTTGGCCAGCGATCCGCCTCCCAGCCCAACCATCAACACCTGACTCGGATCGGGGACGAACAGAAGAAAAGCCATCATCTTGCGCGTGTAGGCAAAATCGAGCACGACCGGATCGTCGATGCGCATGGAACTCTGGACATAGCGCAGGCTGAAATAAAGACGGCGCGTCCGCCCATCGTCAACGATAAACGGCTTGCCGTAACGCTCGGTCAGAATCCGCGTGTAAATCTGTTGCGGATCGCACCGATCCGATTCGAGCACGCGCAGAGCGCCGCGCTCGCCGACTGCCTGCCCAGGTAAATCCAGCAGTTTTTGGCGCGGATGCGTGGTCTCATCGTTCATTGACATTCTGGTCAGGACGCTTCCGTTGTTCGTCGAAGTCCGACGGGTGATCGGCTGTTGTCTTGTCGGGAGAAGGAGCAGACGGCACGTCGAGCCCAAAAAATTTGCGCGATATTTCAAGGAAATGACGTCTCCGATCGGTGTGATGGCCAAAGTTCGGAAAGTGTCTATCGCTCATCAGTCAACCGGCCCTGCCTTGTAAGTACCAAGGATCCCTCACCAACATAACGCATATTTTATGGTATTTATATGATAATGCAATTATCATATAAAGCATATCTGATGCACTACGAGAGCATTCCATGGAAAACCGCACCGCACGCATGACGTTTCTGATCGACCCGGTCAAAAAACAGATCTTCGAGGACATCTGCGCTCATCAGGATCTCACCCCCTCGCAAGTGATCCGCAAGCTCATGCGCCAGTACATCATCGAGCACGCCGGTTCGCGCGAGCTGCCCGAGTGGCTGACCGCAAATGCGGTCAAGACGGAAGACGCGGCGTCCTGAGCAATCGATCGCCGTGCGTCCGCGCCTGAACGCGCTGGCGCATCGTCCCCTGCACGCAACTCGAATCGGAGGCAATGCACGTATGGCCACAATCAGAAACGACACCTTCCTGCGTGCACTGCTGCGCCAGCCAACCGAGTACAC
>JBGSKP010000271.1:0-2183 GCA_041741175.1 Thiocapsa sp.
CCTCGCGCTGCAAGCGGCGCGTCTCGCCCGAGAGGGCCTGCGCGCGCCCGATGATGGCGTTGATCTGCGGAACGTACTGTTCGCCGATCGCCTCCTCGATCTGCAGATGCATCCGGTTTAAGGCTTGCAGCAGGATGACATAGAGACCGTAGTAGCGCCTTGCGCTTTGTAAATCCTCGCCGCTCTGGGCGACCAACACTTCGAGTTGCTGCGTAATGGCCTTGACGTTGTCGAACAGGATGCCGAGGTCAACCATGTTGTCGCCGACGACGGTGGAAAGCAGGAATTCGACCTGCTCCTCGCCGAGGTCCAGTCCCATCCGGCGCAGCGCGTCGGCGAACTCGCGCTTGACGGCGGCAAGCTCCTGGTTCAGGCGATCGATCTCGCGCTCGCCCGACGCGATCTGCCGATCGTAGTCGTCGACAGTTTTCTTGATCGTCGACTCCGAAGGTGCCGTGATCCGCTTCTGGCGGGCCTGTGCGATCTCGCCACGCACCCCCTCGATCGCGGCCTGCAGAGCCCGAATCCGTTCGCGATAGTCCTGCACCGGCGAGATCGAGAGGATCTGCACCGCCTCGTCGAGCAGCCCATTGATCTGCTCGCGGTTCGAGCGCTGATCGGTCCCGATCCATGCCTTCGCCGGGAGCTCGCCCTGACGCTCTTCGAGAACCAGTGCGGAATCCAGGGTCGGAACGGCCGCTTCCCACACCCGTGCGAAATCCTGGTCCTGTGCGAAGAGTCCCCGTGCGTCGGTGACGGCGCGATCGGCGAAGTCGCGCGAACGTTGCCACCAGCTGGTGGCGGTATCGAGTGTCCGGTTCCAGATCGGCTGCTCTGGCGCGGCGTCCGGCTGTGATGCGGCCGATTCCGCCGCGGCCGCAAGACATTCCACATGGCCCACAGCCAGCATGCCGAAGAGAAGTGTAACGGGGACAAGGGGGCGCATGACAAAAGGGCCTCGGCGGGAACATTCGCACGGGTCGCGAGCAGGCGGACTCGTTTCTGCCGCGTGCTGCGACGCGGATTCTGAGGATCAAGTCTGCCACGCATCGCCCGTCGGGTCGATTCGCGCCGCGGACCTGTCCGGACCCACCTGTCCGAGCCAAGCTGTCCGAACGTTTGTTTTCGGCCCTGTCCTTTGTTAACCTTGCGCGTCGCTTCGGTCTCGGAGCGGCCTAATGGTGGCTTGCGCCGGTCCCCTCGCAACGCGAAACCGTGAACCCGGTCAGACCCGGAAGGGAGCAGCCGCAGCGGTTGAAGCGTGTGCCGGGGTGTGGCTGGCGTCGGCCGCCGCCCCAATCGAACAAGGCGCCGGGTGACGGGCAGCAGGTGCCGCGCTCGACGGCGGCGGTTTTCCGGTCCACGCGTTCGGTCGAACCCTGTACCGATCGCCGCGTCGGGATACGACAGTCGCTGCAGCGTCTGCGGGGACGTTCGAGCGACCCCATTCATCCGCCCAAGCCTCCGCCCTTCACACGGAACTCGCCCGACTCAAACACGCATGTCCTACCAGGTGCTCGCCCGCAAATGGCGCCCAAAGACCTTCGATGATCTGGTCGGACAGTCGCACGTGGTCCGTGCATTGTCCAATGCGCTCGATCGCGACCAACTCCATCACGCCTATCTCTTTACCGGCACCCGTGGCGTCGGCAAGACTACGCTTGCCCGCATTCTCGCCAAGGCGCTGAACTGCGAGCAGGGCGTCGGATCCCGGCCCTGCGGTGTCTGCTCCGCCTGTCGGGAGATCGACGGCGGTCGCTTCGTGGATCTGATCGAGGTTGATGCGGCCTCGCGCACCAAGGTCGATCAGACCCGCGAGCTGCTGGACAATGTCCCTTACGCCCCGGCCTGTGCACGCTACAAGGTCTACCTCATCGACGAAGTGCACATGTTCTCCAATCACAGCTTCAACGCCTTGTTGAAGACCTTGGAGGAGCCGCCGCCGCATGTGAAATTTCTGCTCGCGACCACCGACCCGCAAAAGGTCCCGGTGACCGTGCTCTCGCGCTGTCTGCAGTTCAATCTGCGCCGTCTGCTGCCCGAGGAGATCCGTGCCCGGCTGCAGCACGTCATGGAGGCGGAGGCGCTGGATTTTCAGGCATCGGCGCTGCCCTTGCTCGCGCGCGCGGCCGACGGCAGCATGCGCGACGGCTTGAGTTTGCTCGATCAGGCGATCGCCTTTG
>JBGSKP010000272.1:0-2267 GCA_041741175.1 Thiocapsa sp.
GGCTCCGGCGGGACCGACGCCGGCTCGGCGATCGCAAGATAGCCGGCCACGGCGGCAGCGCCGATCAAGGCGCCTGACGCGAAGCCGGCTGAGAGCAAGGGGACTGTTGGTTGCATGATCGTGGTCTGTCGGTTGGCTGGATGTGAGCCTGCGACAGCAGGCGTGCCGTCACGTTCCCGACAAAATTCGTAGTATAAATTGCCCGCCGGTTGGGTCACCGCCCGCCCGAAACTGGTAAGCTCGTACGCAGTTGACGGTCACTGCGTGCCCGCGTTGGATTTCCGACCCGCGCCCCGATGTACCCGCCAATGCCGTACGGAAGAGCGTATGGGCTCCTGCCGAGCACTGGTCTACGAGGACAGCCTGAGAATGAATGCAAAGAATGTGAATTTGTTGCTGTGGATCGCCGTCACCATCTGGCTGGTGATGATGTTCAACAGCATGACGAACACCGACCCGATCGAGTCGCGCAACCTGAGCTACAGCCAGTTCCTTCAGGAGCTGTCCGACGGCGCCATTCGTGAGGTCACCATCCAGGACGAGCGCGTGAAGGGCGTGCGCACGGACGGCTCGCATTTCGAGACCTTCGATCCGGGCGACCCCGCGTTGGTCGGTGATCTCCTGGAGAACGGTGTCACGATTCGCGCCGAGCCGCCCGAGCGTCCGAGCGTGCTGGCTCAGATGTTGATCGCCTGGCTGCCCTTCCTGCTCCTGATCGGGGTCTGGTTCTGGTTTATGCGCCGCAACATGGGTGGCGGTGGTGGTGGCGGCGGCATCTTCAACTTCGGCAAGAGCCGGGCGCGCCAGCATGCCGAGGGCGAGGTCAAGGTCACCCTGCGTGATGTCGCGGGTGTTGAAGAGGCGAAAGAAGAGGTCGGCGAGCTGGTCGAGTTCCTGCGCAATCCGCAGAAGTTCTCTAACCTCGGCGGACGCATCCCGCGCGGCGTGCTGATGGTCGGCCCCCCCGGTACGGGTAAAACCCTGCTGGCTCGCGCCATCGCTGGCGAGGCGAAGGTACCCTTCTACAGCATCTCCGGCTCCGATTTCGTCGAGATGTTCGTCGGCGTCGGCGCCTCGCGGGTCCGCGATCTGTTCGAGCAGGCCAAGAAGGCGGCACCCTGTATCATCTTCATCGACGAGATCGATGCGGTCGGCCGCAAGCGCGGTGCAGGTCTGGGCGGCGGACATGACGAGCGCGAGCAGACGCTGAATCAGCTTCTAGTGGAGATGGACGGCTTCACCGGCAACGAGGGCGTGATCGTGATCGCGGCCACCAACCGGGCGGACGTGCTCGATCCTGCGCTGCTGCGCCCCGGCCGTTTCGACCGCCAGGTCGTCGTCGGGTTGCCTGATTTAGCCGGGCGTGCGGCGATCCTCGAGGTGCATATGCGCAAGGTTCCGATTGCCGACGATGTCGATGCGCGGACCATTGCGCGCGGCACGCCCGGATTCTCCGGGGCGGACCTTGCCAACCTGGTCAACGAGGCCGCCCTATTTGCGGCCCGCTCCGGGCACACACAGGTGAACATGCAGATGTTCGAGCGCGCCAAGGACAAGATCATGATGGGTGCCGAGCGGCGCAGCATCGTGATGTCCGAGTCCGAGCGCAAGCTGACCGCCTATCACGAGGCCGGCCACGCGATCGTCGGGCGTCTGGTGCCCGAGCATGATCCGGTGCACAAGGTCAGCATCATCCCGCGCGGACGTGCGCTCGGCGTGACGCTGTTCCTGCCCGAGCGCGATCGCTACAGCATGAGCAAGCGTCAATTGGAGAGTCAGCTCTCGACGCTGTTCGGCGGACGTCTGGCCGAGGAGATGATCTTCGGGCCCGAGCATGTAACCACCGGCGCGTCCAACGACATCGAGCGTGCGACCGATATCGCACGCAACATGGTGACGCGCTTCGGACTGTCGGACAACTTGGGTCCGCTGGCCTATGCCGAGGACGAGGGCGAGGTCTTCCTCGGTCGCTCGGTGACGCAGCAGCGCCAGGTCTCGCCTGAGACCGCGCAGGCGATCGATAAGGAGGTGCGCCAAATCATCGACCGCAACTATAAGCGCGCCAGGCAGATGCTCCAGGACAACATGGAGAAGCTGCACACCATGGCCGATGCCCTGCTGAAGTTCGAAACCATCGGCAAGGACCAGATCGACGACATCATGGCCGATCGGCCCATGCGCGAGCCCGACGACGACGTCGGCGGCAGCACCAAACCGACGGTCGGCACCGGCGGGGACGTTCCGCGTGGCGGCGCGCCGCGCAAGGA
>JBGSKP010000273.1:0-10228 GCA_041741175.1 Thiocapsa sp.
GAAGCCGAGAAGGACTGGCCTGCTGCGGAGTCGCATGCGTTGGCGGAGTTGGCCGAGGCCATTTACGGCCATATCGGCTGGCCGGCGTCGAAGAAGAAGCACGAACGAAAGGCGCAGATCGCCGCACTTTTCGCGAAGCGGGCTTCGTGAATTCGGGGTAATCCATGAAATCCGTTCAACGTGAAACCGTGTCCGGCGATGCAAGCGCCAAAGCCTACAACCTCGCAAGGGGCGGCACATTGGACTGATTCGGAGAGCGATGATGCACGCTTTGAAACTGACTGCAACAATCGACAGTAGCCGTCGACTCAAGCTGCAACTCCCGGCAGACACGCCGGAGGGAGAAGCGGAGATTATTGTCCTTATCGACGAAGACGAGGAGGTGAAAGTGGTTGCCAAGGGTGAGGGCAAGCCGGCCAGCTCGTTGCGCGCATACTTCGAAGATTTGGACCGTCAACCGCTAAGCAAAACATATACGCGCGAGGAAATGGACGCTTATCTTGCCCAAGAGCGCGCGAGTTGGGACTAAAAGGAGATGCGCATCTACTGGGACAGTTGTGTGGTCATCTATCGCATTCAGCAGGTTGCTCCATGGCATTCCGTGATCGCAGGTATGCTGGAGCCGATTCTGGATACGACGGCGCTGCACGTGAGCCATTTGACACGCCTGGAATGCCGGGTCTATCCGATTCGCAAGATCGATCTTCCGCTTCTGAAGCGGTTCGATGAATTCTTTGCTCGGCCGGACGTACGCGTCGTGGCTGCTCGGCCTGATGTGTTTGACCTGGCAACAGAGCTGCGGGCCCTTTACAACGTGAAGACACCGGACGCTTTGCACCTCGCTTGCGCTATCTCCTCAGAATGCGATGAATTTTGGACCAACGACCGCCGACTTGCGCAAGCTGCGGCCGGGCGGATCAAGCTTGTCTCGGTCGATGCCCCGTAATGCTTCGAACGTCACACGGCCGATCAGATCCTCTTCGCGGGCCTCCGAGAGCGGCGTCGCGCGGCCGAAGAGAGCGGGCGAGTGTCTGGGATCGCTCGGGAGAGCGAAGTCTAGCCCGAGAGAGTGGCGCCCAAGCGTTCGGCGCTGAATCCAGCCAAGCGGGTTATCCCGGAGGTCTGCATGGATCCACTGCTTCAAGACTATGGACTACGAATCAGAGAGATCGCCGCTCGACACGGGATCGAAAATGTCCGCGTATTCGGGTCCATGGCCCGCGGCGATGAGACCTCCGACAGCGATATCGATCTGCTGGTTGCACTGCCTCCGGGCAGGAGCGGCCTGGCCCTCGGTGCTTTGCTAATGGACGTGCAGGAGTTGACGGGGCGCAAGGTCGATGTGGTGACCGAAGCCTCGCTGCACCCGAGTTTTCGTCAGCGCGTCCTCCTAGAGGCGATTCCGCTATGACGGATATCGGTGGGCATGCATTCGTTCCTCCAACAAGCAAGGTCTCGGCAGAGACCGACACGCACACAAGCGGAATGGCACGATGAAGATCCGTCTCACGATTGGTCGACGCTTACAAAGACCGGTGGGCGTGCTGGCACCGCCTTCGGCGGAGGAGATTGCATGGCGCGAGGCCATGTCTCGGACGCGCACCCGTGTCCCCAAAGGTGTCTTTCGCTACGCATCGATCGAGGAGGCGAATGCGGATTGGGAGCGCTGGCATGCGGACTCCGTTGTGGGCGGGAAGCTCCCGGATCCCGAGCCCCAGCTGAACCATTTTGAAGGCAATTCACCATGTCGGACGTGATCCTCATCTGCACCGTTGGCGGCTCGCATCAACCTATCCTGACCGCGCTCAACGAGTGCCGACCGAGTCATACCCTCTTCGTCTGCTCCGGGACGGATCCGGCGACCGGTCGGTCGGGGTCGAGCGCGATGGTTGTCGGCAAGGACAAGCCAATCGAGGTCCGGCGTGGTGATTCGGTCGAGCGTCTGGCGAACCTCCCCACGCTTGCCGGATTGACCGAGGGGCAATGGGAGTATGTCGAGGTTCCGCCGGACGACCTGGACGCGGCGGTCGCGATCATCATCCGTAATGCACTTGATCTCCGGCGCCGGTTTCCGGGGGCGCGCTTCGTTGCGGACTACACGGGCGGGACCAAGACGATGACGGCCGCGCTCGTGATCTCCGGCCTTGAGCTTGACGACGTCGAGTTGAAGATCGTGACCGGCGCGCGTGCCAACCTGGTCAAGGTCCACGACGGCAGCCAGTCGGGTCTGAGCATCGATGTCGAGGGCATCCGGATGCGTCGCGCGATGGCGCCGTTCCTTGCGGCTTGGGGCCGCTTTGCCTACGGCGAGGCGGCAGAAGGGCTCGCCGGTTTGTCGGCGCCGCGCGATCCGCTTCTGCGTGCGGAGTTGCAGATCTCGACCGGGCTGAGCCGGGCGTTTGATGCCTGGGACAGGTTCGACCATCGTGCCGCGCTCGATCAGATGGAGGTCTATCGTCAGCGCATCGGCTCCAACGCCGGACCCTGGCTCAATGCGGTCAAACTCCTGGTTGCCTCGCCGGATGAGCAGAAGCGCGGGGCGGCTCGTCTTTGGGATCTCTGGTTGAACGCCCAGCGACGGGCGACTCAGGCGCGTTACGACGACGCAGTAGCTCGCCTCTATCGTCTGATCGAGTGGACGGCCCAGTGGCTCCTCACGACGAAGGGCATCCGGACCGGAGATCTTCAAGCCTCCGAGATCCCGCCGACGATGCAGATTCATCCGACCGCCAACGGCAGCCTCAAGGCCGGTTTACGCGATGCCTGGGAGTTGGCCGCTTATCACCTGGACGGACCGGTCCGTGCGTTCGTGGAGGCCGAAAGAGAGCATCTGCTTGATCATTTATTAAGGCGCAACGCGTCGATCTTAGCGCATGGCGATCGCCCCATCGATCGGTCCGACTGGAACGCTTTCTCGCAGTGGGCGGAGGCTGCGCTGATTCCGCTCCTGCGCTCCGAAGCGGCTCGCGTCGGCTTGAAGAACCTCTGTCCGCAACTGCCGACAGTCCCGCTCTGGCGGCCTTGATCGCACGAGCCACGGAGGGTACCCGCCGATGACCACCTACTTCGTCTCCCGCCACCCCGGCGCTATCGACTGGGCGGCGGAGGAGGGGATCCATATCGACGCCTTTGTCGAGCACTTGGATCCGGATGACATCCGCGAGGGCGACACCGTCATCGGCTCCCTGCCGGTGAATCTGGCGGCGCAGGTCTGCGAGCGTGGTGCCCGATATCTGCACCTGAGTTTGAAGCTGCCCCCGGAGCTGCGCGGCCGAGAGCTGACGGTCGAGGAGATGCGGGCCTGCGGTGCGCGGATCCAAGCCTTCCGGGTCGAGCGGGAGGCAGGATGATCGACATCGTCACGGCCTGGATCATGGCGGTCCTGGATCCGATCGGCGTCGTCGTGGGTCTGGTCATCGCCGTCCCGGTCGTCTGGACCTGGATCGACGTCGTTTTCGGAGAGCGGCGTCGTAAGCGCCGCTGGTTCCGGGAGGCGCGTAAACGAGCCGGCCAGCGCCCGGCGATCCTGATTGTCGACCTCCTCGCGGCGAAGGACATTCGTACGGCGGTCGAGCATTATCGACACACCCATGACGCGCTGCGGGCTATTCCGGAGGACCGGATCCTCACCATTGCGCGCGACGAACGGATTTCTGCCGAGGACATGCCCGGGTTGGCGCAAGAGGTTCGTGAAGCTGCCGGCACGCTCATCGCCGCGGGTGTGGATACCGTCCACTATTTCCACGCCGGCCCGGCCGCCGTTGCGGCCATCGTCGGTGCCGAGCTCGGCAACGCCCAGAGGGTGATGGTCTATCAGCATGACCCGGACGGATACCACAACTTCGGTCTCTTGCGCGCCGGACTTTAACGCTCGACACCGCATCGGAGGCCCCATGAGCGCGCATACCCATCTCTACCTGGTCTCCGCACAGGCGACACCCAACCTCACCCCGGCGCTTGATCCGGCCGTCGCGCCCAAGCGTGTCTTGCTCCTGGTGAGCCCGGACATGCGGGTCCGAGCGGGCTGGCTGGAGTCCGTGCTCAAGCCGCGCGGGATCCGGGTCGAGCGTTGCGAGATCCGCGACGCCTGGGACGTCGAGCATGTCCAGCAGCAAGTGCTGGCGCTCCTCGAGCGCGAGCAGTCGCTCGCCGCGGCCGGCGACATCGCACTCAACGCCACCGGCGGCACCAAGCCCATGAGCATCGCCGCCTACGAGGTCTTTCGCGCCGCCGACCTGCCCATCTTCTACATCCATCCCGAGCATGACCGGTTGATCTGGATGCACCCGGCCGGACGTCCGGTCGTCGACCTCGCCAATCGGGTGAAGCTCGATGCCTTTCTCCAGGCGCACGGGGCGCGAGTCCAGTCCGCCGCGACGGACGCGATCCCGGAGTCGCGTCGGGAGCTTACGGATTGGCTGGTGGCACAGAGTCATCGTCTCGCCCCACCACTGGCAACACTCAATTGGCTGGCGATGAAGTCCAAGGGCACCTTGCGCTCGCCGGCCCTTGACGGACAGCAGCGCCGCGACATGGCCCTCGGCGATCTCATCGGGCGTTGCGCCGGGACCGGACTCCTGTCGGTCGTCGGCGGCCAGTTGCGCTTCCCGGACGAGGCTGCACGCTTCTATGTCAACGGTGGCTGGTTGGAAGAGCATGTCTACGCGGTGTTCCGGGAGCTGAGGCGCGAGGAACGCCGAATCCAGGATCTCGCGCGCAGCCTGGAGATCTATCGCCAGGATCCTCGAGGCGCCGAGGTCCACAACGAGATCGATGTTGCCTGCCTGGCCGAGAACCGCCTCTATCTGGTCGAGTGCAAGACCAAGGCATGGAAGGGCGGCGATGGACCGGGCTCGGAGGTACTCTATCGCCTGGATGCCCTGGCCGATCTGCTCGGCGGCCTGCAAGGCCGCGCCATGCTGGTGAGCTATCTGAATTTGCCCCCGCATGTGCGCCGCCGCGCCGAGGATCTGCGCATCCGCGTCTGCGCCGGTGCGCGCCTGCCCGAGCTGCGCGGGGAGATCTCCCGCTGGCTTCCCTGATCCGGAACCATCACATCCGACCGGCGGGGAAGGACGGTTCAGCCCCCGATGGTCAGCGCGGCATCTACAGGCTGCTGAAGGGCTGTGCCGCACCGACCCCGTCGACAAGAGCGCCCGACGACTACGCCGACGGCCACCGGAACCGCCGACACCCCTGGGACCGTCGACGTGCAGTCGCCGTCTTCCGCTGGCCTGGCAGTCACCGCATCGAGCAGAGCTCGGTCGCCCCGGGCGCTGATGCTCAACACGCCTCGGCTGGACTGCATAAGGAAAGATTCAAAAACAACCGAAACACGTAGGATGGGTAGAGCGAAGCGAAACCCATCCTTCCCGCTCCAGCACCTCGCCACCCGGTACCGACAGAGCGAAGCGAAACCCATCCGTCTCACTCCAGCACCTCGCCACCCGGCACCGACAGAGCGAAGCGAAACCCGTCCAGACCGCGCCAAGCGCATTAGACCGAGACCCGGCAACGCGGCGGTTTGGAGGATGGGTTTCGCTGACGCTCTACCTATCCTACGCGTTAACCAAGGTGTTGACCTTGTTTCCGAATCGTCACTAACGAGGCGTGCCGCACCATATCCCTGCCCCGCTCCCGCCCGCAGCCCCGCAAGCTTGCCGATCCGGACCCGCACGCCGCCCGGCGCTAATCTGCGGCCATGACCAAGCGCATCCTCCATCTCGCCGCCTACGACGTCTCCGATCCCGGTCGGCTGCGCGAGGCGTTGAAGGTCCTCAAGGGCTACGCCAGCGGCCGGCAGAAATCGGTCTTCGAGTGCTTCCTGACACAAGCCGAGCGTCGGAGGCTTCTCGCCGAGATCCGCGGCGTGCTGGATCTGCGCGAAGACCGCTTCTTTCTCGTGCGACTGGACCCGCGCGGCAAGATCCTCACCCTCGGCGTTGCCGTGAAGCCGACCGATCCACCCTGGTTCTACGTGGGCTGAGACCATGACCACACTCTATCTCGACCGTCGCGACCTCGCGCTCAAGCTGGAAGGCCAAGCGCTGGCCATCTATGCCGCGGAGGTTCGCCAAACCACCGTTCCGCTACACCTGCTCGAGCGTGTCGTGATGCGCAGCTCCGTCACCCTGCAAAGCGGACTGCTTGCCCGGCTCGCCGACGGCGGCGTTGGTGTCCTGGTGCTCGGCGGGTGGAACGGGAGCAAGGTCGCCAGCATCCAAGGTGCGAGCCACAACGATGGCGCCCGCCGCATCGGCCAATATCGCCACTATGACGACCCCGAGTGGCGCCGACTCTGGTCGCGCCGTCTGGTTCTGGCCAAGCTGCAGGCTCAGAGTCGGCTGATTCAACGCGCGCTCGCCCAGCGCCCGGACCTGCGTCATCCCTTGACCGCGACCAGGGACCGCCTGAAGTCCGCCCGAACACGCCTGCGCGAGGAAAGCGGACTCTCCATCGACAGCCTGCGCGGGATCGAAGGGGCCGCCGCGGTCGCCTATTTCAGCGGCTTGGCGGAGCTGATGCCGGAATCCCTGGGCTTCAAGGGACGCAATCGGCGCCCGCCCCGCGACCCCGTCAACGCCGCGCTCTCTCTGGGCTACACCCTGCTGCACTACGAGGCGGTGCGCGCCTGCCAGGTCGCCGGCCTCGATCCCGTGATCGGCTACTTCCACGAGCTGGCATTCGGGCGCGAGTCGCTGGCCTCTGACCTCATCGAACCGCTGCGCCCGCGGCTCGACGGCTGGGCCTGGGAGCAGTTTCGAACACGGAATCTGACGGACAAGCATTTCACCCGCGAGGGCGATGCTTGCCTCCTCGGCAAGGCCGGGCGTGAGCACTTCTTTCGCGCCTACGAGCCGTTCGCACGGCCGGTCCGCCGCATGCTGCGGCGCTTCGCCGGCAAGCTTGCCGCACGTCTGAGCGCAGCCGGGTCCGTCGAGGTCCGTTCACCGGAGGAGTCCGCATGATCGTCCAAACCGCAGTCAACAATCGGCGGCCCCCTCGCGGCGCCGAGCTTCCGATCGACACCCGCCCCCTGTATCTCGGGCCGAGTCCGGACACCTATGTCAGTCTCGACGGCCCGGCGCTCTGTGTCAGCCGCGAGGAGCAGGCGCCGCAGCTCTTTCCGCTCCAGCGACTCTCACGCGTCGTCACCGCGACCGCTATCGGCTGGAGCTCGAACGCCCTGCTGGCCTGCGCGGAACGCGGAATCAGCATCGTCTTCATGGACGAAAACGGAGATGTCGCCGCGCGCCTTACCGGCCGTCCCGGTGCCCGCGACGAGATGCACAAGCGACTGATCGAGTTTCTCCTGCTGCCCCAAGCCGAGGGCATGTACGGCTATTGGTACCGCAACTATCGGCGCCGAGCTGCACACTGGGCCGGAGTCAAACTCGAGATCCCCGTCGCCGAGCGCGATCCGACACACTGTCGCGATCGCATCGAGCGCCGCGCCAAAGCCTACGCAGGCGAAGCCGGCGCCCTGCACACCCGTCAATGGTTGCGCACCCTCGCCTTTTCTTGGATGCAGGCGCATTTGCAAGACCTCGGCATCGGAGCCGATCAAGCGCTCGGGCAGATCGGCAAGCCGACCCTTGCGCGCGACCTGACCGAGATCTTCATGTGGTACCTCGAGCCCGCCCGGTTGGGCTGGCTCAAATCCCGCCAACTCGCCGCGAGACGCAAAGGCGAGCCGCTTCGAGCCCCGACGCAACGCGAGACCGTACAACTGTTCGAATCCCGCGCCGTGCGTGTTGCAGAGCGCGGACGCGAGATCACCGGTACGCTGCATCGCTGGCTCATCCACGAAACCTGAGAGGCTCATCATGGCCGCCAACCGCCCTCAGCTCCATGTCCTTGCATACGACATCTCGATGGATCCGCGCCGACTCGTTCAGGTCCACCGCACCGTGCGTCGGTGGGGCTTTCCACTTCAATACTCCGTCTTCTTGATCCCGGCAACGCCATCCAAAATGCGCACCCTACTCGCCGAACTGGATGCAATCATCGACCCGAGGCTGGACGACATCCGAGTCTATCCTCTTCCCGCCACGGTCGACATCGTCCAACTCGGCAGAGGTTCTGGAGCTGACCCTTCCGGCATCGACCTCTTCGCCGAACAGGCTCCGAATCCCCGGAAGTCGACCCTTGTCGTGTAGCGTGAAACGGGCTAAGGTCAAGCCGCCAAGCGCCGGCCACATCGGGCTTGGAGGTGAAACTCTTCGCCCAAGCTCAGGATCGGGGCGGAATGCCAACCACCTGTATCGAGGTTTGAACCAATGAGCAGAACCTTTGCGAAAACGCCAAATGTCGGGAAACCGAACATCTCCGCAACCCCTCTTGCAACATCTTGTGGGAAAAGCGGTTTTTGCGCCGTGCGGTTCGAATGTGAGACCCGTTCTAAAGGGGATTAAGACGCTTGCCAAGCGACACCGTTAGATCGACCCAAGGGTTCGAATGTGAGACCCGTTCTAAAGGGGATTAAGACCTAAAAATGCCCAAAAATGCCCCAAAAAGGCATTGTTCGAATGTGAGACCCGTTCTAAAGGGGATTAAGACATTAAGTGAGTGTTACGAGCAACGAACCGGGTTAAGTTCGAATGTGAGACCCGTTCTAAAGGGGATTAAGACGCGGTAGTGGGATGCGTTGGACTGCGGTCCGGGCGTTCGAATGTGAGACCCGTTCTAAAGGGGATTAAGACGCCATGTCCGCGACGTTTCCCCAATGCGTTATGGTTCGAATGTGAGACCCGTTCTAAAGGGGATTAAGACCTGTGCTCTCATTGATGTTGAACATGATGCTACCGTTCGAATGTGAGACCCGTTCTAAAGGGGATTAAGACCGCCGGGTCTGGCCAGGGCGATGTCGCCGGCCCGTTCGAATGTGAGACCCGTTCTAAAGGGGATTAAGACTAAGCGGTCTCGTCAGACTTCGCGGATGGTCTCCGGTTCGAATGTGAGACCCGTTCTAAAGGGGATTAAGACGTGGTGTCTCATCAGGTGCGGCTACCAATGCCGCGTTCGAATGTGAGACCCGTTCTAAAGGGGATTAAGACCCGGACTTCGACGCAAGATTGCGTGAAGCCATGAGTTCGAATGTGAGACCCGTTCTAAAGGGGATTAAGACGTCCCCGTAATTTCGCATCGCTCGCTGGAAGCCTCGGTTCGAATGTGAGACCCGTTCTAAAGGGGATTAAGACCACGGGCTCGCCTTCGACGTTCTCCAGCATACCAGGTTCGAATGTGAGACCCGTTCTAAAGGGGATTAAGACTGGAAGCCTCGCCGCATGATGCTACGTTCGCGTGTTCGAATGTGAGACCCGTTCTAAAGGGGATTAAGACCTGCTCGACCGCCCATTGCACGGCGACCTGAAAGTTCGAATGTGAGACCCGTTCTAAAGGGGATTAAGACCGCTGCTGCCACGATCTGATAGAGAGCTTTGGCATGTTCGAATGTGAGACCCGTTCTAAAGGGGATTAAGACCACCGTGATCCGGGCAGTCCTCAACTATGAGCCGTTCGAATGTGAGACCCGTTCTAAAGGGGATTAAGACCCATCAATTGCCGGTAATCCGCACGGCGCACGGGGTTCGAATGTGAGACCCGTTCTAAAGGGGATTAAGACTCTCGCCGGACGACTGCGTAACCAAAGCCTCCCGGTTCGAATGTGAGACCCGTTCTAAAGGGGATTAAGACCTTTCATTGCGCGTGTCATGCGATCTCTCCTAGTTGTTCGAATGTGAGACCCGTTCTAAAGGGGATTAAGACTAGGAAGAACGCGCATATCTAAACTCCTAAGTTGGGGTTCGAATGTGAGACCCGTTCTAAAGGGGATTAAGACTTCGGTGGACGCTTTGATTGCGTCAATTGCGTCGGTTCGAATGTGAGACCCGTTCTAAAGGGGATTAAGACAGTTCGCCGTTGATGATCGCGTCCCAGTGATAGAGTTCGAATGTGAGACCCGTTCTAAAGGGGATTAAGACCTTATTAGCTTAAAGCCATCTCCGTAGGTATATGTTCGAATGTGAGACCCGTTCTAAAGGGGATTAAGACAAGCAGTAAACGGCGCCCACACGAACACGCCAAAAGTTCGAATGTGAGACCCGTTCTAAAGGGGATTAAGACCGCGCCTTCGACCCAGTCACGCTCCTCTACTTGGTGTTCGAATGTGAGACCCGTTCTAAAGGGGATTAAGACACGCTGTACTGATTACCAGCGCGCGCAACGC